>NZ_RZQP01000180.1:0-13051 GCF_003998165.1 Mesorhizobium sp. M7A.F.Ca.US.007.01.2.1
GGTTATCGGGCGCGCGCCATCCATCCGGGCACCAACTGGTTCTGGAACCGTGGCGCGGTCTACGCCGATTTCGGCTTCAACGATTTCAAGTCGGAAGAGACGCTGCCGCCAATGCAAAAGCGCGGGCCACTGGCATCGGATGCCGCGATGACCGACGAGATCATCAGCGAGGCCGACGCCAGCGAAGAGCCGGTGTTCTTCTTTGCGGTCAGCCTGCAAAACCACGGTCCCTACGAACCGAACCGCTATTACAGTCCCACGCACAGGGTGCAGGCGCCGATCAGCCAGTGGGCGCGCGAATCGCTGCTCAGCTACGCCGAAGGCTCAGCCGATGCCGATCGCGGTCTCGAACGCCTCGTCGAATGGGCAAAGACACGCTCCCGCCCAACCGTAATCGCCTTCTTCGGCGACCATCTGCCGCCGCTCGGGCCGGTCTATGTCGAAACCGGCTTCCTGAAGGACAATGTCGCGCCGCGCAAGGAAGCGTCGCCCGAGGCTGCCCTCGAGCATCATGAGACGCCGCTGGTCATCTGGTCGAACCGCACCGGGCCGGCTGAGCACATGGGCGCCGTCAGCCCGGCCTTCCTGCCCTATCATATCCTGAAGACGGCCGGCATCAGCCATCCCTACTACACCGGCTTCCTGGGCGAGATGAGTGAACACTACCGTGTCGTCGACCGCAATTTGCTGCTGACGCCGGCTGGCGAGGCCACGCCCGATTGGGCGCGGCAGAAGGAGATCGATCCGGCGATCCGCGATTTCCGCCTGCTGCAGTACGATATGATGTTCGGCAAACGCCACGCGGCGCCCGACTTCTTCCCCGAAACGGTCGACAAGATTGTCGCCGCGCATACGAGTTGAGGCCAGCGATTCCCTCGGAGCCTGCTGGTCCGTCTCGGGTCGCGTGTTCAGTTCGTCAATTGCAGCTTCGTGAAGTTGTTGGCGATCTGAAGGAACACGTTCGGCAGTTTGGTCGGATCGTTGACGGCATAATAGTTGCTCGGATCCGAGGCGCAGGCGCTGTAAAGCGCACGGTTGGCTGCGGTGTCGGATTGCAGCACCATGGTGTAGATCTGCACGCCCTCGTTCTTCAATTGCGTGCAAACGTTTTTGGTCCAGCCGTCGACATTGCGCGCAGCGGTCGTCTGGTTGTCCGATCCGAAGCGGCCGCCAGCCAGATAGCCATAGGATGTGTAATCCGACTTTGTCGATTCTTGTTCGCTGGCGCCATAGACGACGTTCTCGCCATCGGTGAGCAACAGCACGATCTTGCTGATGCCGGGCGTCTTCCAAGGCGCTCCGTCGGTGTAGGGCGCGGCGGGCGACAGCACACGCATACCCCATGACAGGCCCTCGGAGACATTGGTACCCGAGCCATTCCACTCGGTCATCTGACTGGCCGCCTTGCGCAGCTTGTCGAAATCGTCGGTCAGGGGGACCACCGGGGTCGGACACGCACGGTTCGGGCCGACAGTGACGGGAGAGCCGATCTCGGTGATGAGTTCCTTGGCGGGCGCAACATATTTGGCGATCTTTTCCCTGGCATCCCTGTCATCGGGCGACAGAAGTTCGATGAGATTGCCGAGCAGGTTGCTGAGATCGATGCCCAGAATGTTGATGCCCGACTGGGCAAGCCTGGTTTTGTCGCTGACATCGTTGAGATAGGAGTTGTTGTAATATTTATCCGAATTGCCATAGGAGCCAGACGGCTTCTGGGCGTCTTCGGGATCATCCGGCGCAAAGTAGGGCACGAACAGCGTGTCGGGCTTGGCCGGGTCGGGTGGCGTGTCGGAGATATTGTAAGCGCCTGGCCGCGCCTCGACGCAACCTTTCCATCCGGTGCCATTCCATCCGGCATCGGCCCATCCGGTCTTCTTGAGCTGTTTGAAAAGCGCCATGTGGTTCGGCCGCTTGCCGTCGATGACGGGAAAATTGACGCCGTTGGTTGAGGACTTGCCGTCCATGTCGATCCAGGACGGGTCGAAGCCGTCGCCATTGACGTTGACGGCCGTCACGAAAGGAACCAGCGAGGCGCGGATCTTGCGCGTTGGCGATTTCGCCGCTTCGAGCGTGTCGAGCAACGATTTTGTCGCCGTCCTCAGCGCCGTCATCCGCGCGCCGGCCATTGAGCCGGTGTTGTCCAGCACCAGCACGACTTCGAGCTGGTTGTTCGATTCGACCGCCGAGGCATCGACCACGATGTGCTTGCTGTCGCCGAACAGGAAGGCGAAGTTGAGATGGACGTCCGCCGAGGCAACCGCCTTGGTCTTGACGAAGTTGACGCCCTTGTCGACAGTCAACGTAGCCTGCGCATTGTCGAGCTCGCCATGACCGACGATGTTGGCCTGGAAATAGCGGTTGAAAGCGTCATTGCGGGTGATGTCGAGATCGCCAAGGTGCGAAGAAGCAAGGTTTGCCGAATCGAGAGCGTTCTGCAAATTGCTCTTGGCCCGCATAAGGGTCGAGACATCGGTTGCGAAAGCGACTGCCGTCAGGATGACCGGCAAACCCAGTCCCAGCACAAGCGTGAAATTGCCGCTCTTCGAGCGCCAGAATTTGTTGAGAAGCATCCTTACCCCCGGAAATGCTTGCCGCTTTTGCGCGGTTGTCCGGGCTTTTGCGCCTTCCATGATGAATCGACCGTTGACGGCCAGGCTTCAACTCCACACAACCTGCTGGTGTGGTTAAGACGTGGTTGCCGGAAACCACGACTCCGGCCGTTGCTGCTCCCGATCGTCGCCTGCGACACACGGGAATGCCGCTTGCCCTTGCTTTGCGGCCGGATTGCTGTATAGACGCCCGCAATCTGCCGGTCCTTGCTGGGGGCTGAACGGAGGGCCGGAGGTTTTTCAGAACCTTCGTGTGAAGCCGGAAGTGCTTCCGCCTCCCGTGTCTCCGCTCTCGACCGTCTCGTCATGCTCCTTTCTTCCCCCTGCCCCTCGAGGGTTTGCGGGTCAGAGAAGTTGCAGAGGCTTTTGCCGCCGGGAACCGGGAGAGAAACGAAGAAAGGCATAAGACATAATGGCTCTTTACGAACATGTGTTTCTTGCCCGGCAGGACCTCTCGCAGCAGCAGGTCGATGCGCTTGTCGAACAGTACAAGGGTGTCATCTCCGCAAATGGCGGGTCCGTCGGCCGGGTCGAGAACTGGGGACTGAAGTCCCTCACCTACCGGGTCAACAAGAACCGGAAGGCGTACTACACGCTGATGGACCTGAATTGCCCGGCGGCCGCGCTCAACGAGATGGAGCGCCAGATGGGCCTGTCCGAAGACGTGCTGCGTTTCCTGACCATCAAGGTCGAGGCGCATGAGGAAGGCCCATCGGCCATGATGCAGAAGCGCGAAGAGCGCTCGGAACGCGGCGGCTTCGGCGACCGTGACCGTGGCGATCGTGGTCCGCGTTCGTTCGGCGATCGTGATCGCGGCGACCGTGGCGATCGTCCGCCGCGCTCGTTCGGCGACGCCGGTGCCGATCGTGGTCCGCGCCGTCCGCGCGAAGGCTTTGAAGGGGGTGCAGAATAATGGTCGACATCAATCAGATCCCGACCCGGCGCCCGTTCCATCGCCGCCGCAAGACCTGCCCGTTCTCCGGCGCCAACGCGCCCAAGATCGACTACAAGGACGTGCGTCTGCTGCAGCGCTACATTTCCGAGCGTGGCAAGATCGTGCCGTCGCGGATCACCGCCGTCAGCCAGAAGAAGCAGCGCGAACTCGCCAAGGCGATCAAGCGCGCCCGCTTCCTCGGCCTGCTGCCCTACGTGGTTCGCTAATATCTCAAATGCGGGCGGTTCGCCGCCCGCTCTTCTCCCACGGCGACGGGCGCCGCAGGGTTGAACATCAAATCCCGGGTTGAGGTCAAAACCTCTAACTGCCGCACAGGCAGGACAGCGACACCAGCGCCAAAGGCGCTCAAGCTTCCTGACCTGTTCCCAAGACATTCGGCGCCGATCTCATCGATCGATTGGCGTCCAACCAAAGGAACAAATCCATGGACGTCATTCTTCTCGAACGCGTTTCCCGCCTCGGCCAGATGGGCGATACCGTCAAGGTCAAGGACGGCTTCGCCCGTAACTTCCTGCTGCCGCAGGGCAAGGCGCTGCGCGCCAACGAAGCCAACAAGAAGAAGTTCGAAGGCCAGCGCGCCCAGCTTGAAGCCCGCAACCTCGAGCGCAAGTCGGAAGCGGCCCAGGTCGCTGAAAAGCTCGACGGCAAGAGCTTCATCGCCGTTCGCTCCGCCGGCGAAACCGGTCAGCTTTACGGTTCCGTTTCGACCCGCGACATCGCCGATCTGCTGACGGCGGAAGGTTTTTCGATCAACCGCAACCAGATCCTGCTCAACCAGCCGATCAAGACCATCGGTGTCACCAATGTGGCGATCGCGCTGCATCCGGAAGTCGAGGTCACCGTCACGCTCAACATCGCCCGCACGGCCGACGAAGCCGAGCGCCAGGCCAAGGGCGAGACGCTGACCACCGCCGAAGCCATCTATGGCGACGACATCAACGACAACGCCCGGCCGGAGAACTTCTTCGATCCGAACACCGAGTTCGAGGGCGACGAAGACAACGCCTGATCACACGTCGCAAGCGATTGGAGCCATGGGGCTGATCACGACTTGACGCCAAGCTCCGATCACTTTGCCGTCATCCAGCCATGCTGGACCAATGCCCGGGCCTCGCGCCCGGGCATTTTTGTGCCAAATGGAACTTTTCGAACCCCTATATATTGTTGCAGACTATGGCGTCGCGCGTCCTTTGGCCGCGCAAAGCACGCTGTGCAACTTTGGTTCGGCGCAAGATCTCCGGCGAAATCGATCCCGATTTTCGCGGTCACGCGCCAAGGCAGCCTGTCTGGCCGAGAGGGGACATTTGGTCATGAATATTCTGTTGAAGCGCGTTCTCGACCGCTTGGTGCGCACCGGCAATCTTAGGGTAACCGGCCCCAAGGGCACGGCGGTGGTTTTCGGCGACGGCAGCGGCGAACCGGTGCACATGCACATCAAGACCGCGCATGCCGAGCGCGCCATCACCTTCGATCCGATGCTGGCGGTGCCTGAAGCCTACATGGACGGCGAACTCGACATTCTCGAGGGCGGCGTGCTGGGCGTGATGCGCATCGCCTTTCAGAACATGGGCAGCGGCGGCATCGACGCCACCTGGTCGAAGGCCATCGAAGGCCTGCGCCACGCCTTCCGCCGGCTGCAGCAGATCAACACCGCCTCGCGCTCGCGGCGCAACGTGCAGCGCCACTACGATCTGTCGGGCGATCTCTACCGGCTCTTCCTCGACGAGGACATGCAATATTCCTGCGCCTATTTCGAGCAGCCGGACATGACGCTCGACGAGGCGCAGGCCGCCAAGAAACGCCACATCGCCGCCAAGCTCCGGCTGAAGGCCGGCCAGACGGTGCTCGACATCGGCTCCGGCTGGGGCGGGCTTGGCCTCTATCTCGCCAAGGCGTTCGACGTCGACGTGCAAGGCGTGACGCTGTCGACCGAGCAGCATGGCGTCGCCACCGACCGGGCGCATGCGCAAGGGCTGGAAAGCCGCGTGCATTTCGAGCTGAAGGACTACCGCGAACTCAACGAGCGTTTCGACCGCATCGTCTCGGTCGGCATGTTCGAGCATGTCGGCGTCAACCACTATCGCACCTTCTTCGACAAGAGCGCGACGCTGCTCAAGCCGGATGGCGTCATGCTGTTGCACACGATCGGCCGTTCCGGCGTGCCGTGGGCGACCAGCGCCTTCATCCGCAAATACATCTTCCCGGGCGGCTACATCCCGTCGCTGTCGGAAGTGATGCCTGCGATCGAGAAGTCGGGCCTGGTCGTCACCGACGTCGAGATCCTGCGGCTCCACTATGCCGACACGCTGAAGCACTGGGGCGAGCGCTTCGCCGCCAATCGCGACAAGGCCAAGGCGATCTATGACGAGCGCTTCTGCCGCATGTGGGAATTCTATCTGGCGGCCTCGGAAGCCGCCTTCCGCTGGCAGGATCTGGTGATCTTCCAGATCCAGATCGCCAAGAAGAACGATACGCTGCCGATGACACGCGACTACATGGCCAAATGCGAAAAAGCGCTCGAGATGCGCGATATGGGGCATCGTGAAACGGCTCCCGTCAAAAAGAGCCCGGCCGCCAAGCCGGCTCGCCGCCGCAAGGTTGCCGACCAGGAATAGCATTGCCGCTTGCCATTGCCGGCGCCTGCACTGAAAAAGGTCCCGTGACCGTCGCGGGACCTTTTTCATGACCTTTGTCCTCTATGCCGCCGCCGCTCTGGCCGAGATCGCCGGCTGCTTTTCATTCTGGGCCTGGTGGCGGCTGGAGAAGTCGCCGCTTTGGCTGCTTCCCGGCCTCGCCTCGCTTGCCCTGTTCGGCTTCCTGCTGGCGCTGGTCGACACGTCAGCGGCCGGTCGCGCCTACGCCGCCTATGGCGGCATCTACATCGTGGCGTCGCTTGGCTGGCTGTGGCTGGTTGAAGGCGTTCGCCCCGACCGCTGGGATCTTGCCGGTGCCGCGCTCTGCATTGCCGGTGCTTCGGTGATCCTTCTCGTCCCGCGGGGCGCTTGAGATGGAGTTGCCTGCCTCCCTTCGCCAAGGTGTCGAGCGTCTGCTCGAAAACGTTCCGCTGGCGGTACTCAAGCAAGCGGCAAAGACGCTGTCCGACCGCTACCGCGCCGAGTTGCGCGACGGCCGTCTGCACATGGCCGAGGATCTGGCGGTGAAGGCCTATCTGGCGACGCGGCTGCCGGCGACCTATGCCGCGATCCGTGCCAGCCTCGACGCGCTGAGCGACGCCAAGCCTGCCTTTCAGCCCAGGACCTTGCTCGATGTCGGCGCCGGCCCTGGCACGGTGCTTTGGGCCGCGACCGATCTGTGGCCCGATCTCGAACAGGCGGTGTTGTTCGAAGCCAGTGCCGCCGTGCGTAAGGTCGGCGAGACGCTTGCCGGCAACACTATTGCCGCCCAGAGCAGATGGCTGGCCGGTGATGCCACCATCGACCTTGCTGACATCGAGCCGGCCGATCTGGTCACGTGCGCTTATGTGCTCGATGAAATCGCGCCGGCATCGCTGCCGAAACTCATTGACCGGCTCTGGCAACTCACTGGCGACACGCTCCTGATCGTCGAGCCGGGCACCCCCGCCGGCTGGCAGCGCATCCTTGCCGTGCGCCGGCAGCTGATTGAGGCAGGCGCGCATGTGCTTGCGCCTTGCGCGCATCAGGCGCCCTGCCCGCTGGTCCAGCCCGACTGGTGCCATTTTTCCCGCCGCGTCGCCCGCTCGCGCCTGCATCGGCTGGCCAAGGATGCCGACGTGCCGTGGGAAGACGAGAAATTCATCTACGTCGCGGCTTCTCGCGACGGCCCCACATCACACTAGGCACGAGTTCTTGCGCCACCGAAATCCGGCTCCGGCAAGGTTCTGCTCAAGCTTTGCCAGGACGACGGCACCGCCACCGAGCGCTTGTTCACTAAGCGCGACGGCGCCGACTTCAAGTTGGCCCGGCGACTGGACTGGGGCGACAGGCTGGACAACATCGCAAAATGAAGAGTGCCATTGTTCTTGCTTTGTTCCGACGAGTCAGATAGAGATCCGCGCCCTGTCGAGTCAACTGGAATCGGGGCACGCGAATACTCTCCTGTGGACGATTGGTTGTTCCTGTGAACAACGGGCATCAAGGTTCTTTGGTTGGGTAGTGATGCAGAAAGGTCAGCACCGACTCATCACGTTCTGATATCGAAAGGCCGGGATTGAAATCGGGGATATCATGGCAGAGGCAGCGCGAAAATTCGGCGTCGCGGAAACACCGCTTTATCGTGAAGCGCCAAACAACATCGAGGCTGAGCAGGCGTTGCTCGGCGCCATCCTCGTCAACAACGACGCCTTCTACCGCGTCTCTGACTTCCTCAAGGCCAGCCATTTCTACGAGCCGCTGCACCGCAAGATCTATGAGGTGGCGTCCGAGTTCATCCGTATGGGCAAGGTGGCGACGCCGATCACGCTGAAAACCTTCCTGCCAGCCGACGAGAAGGTTGGCGACATGACGATGGCGCAATATGTCGTGCGGCTGGCGGTCGAGGCTGTGACCGTCGTCAACGCCACCGACTATGGCCGCGCCATCTATGACCTTGCGACGCGCCGCGCGCTGATCACCGTCGGCGAAGACATGGTCAACATCGCCTATGACGCGCCGGTCGACATGGCACCCGGCGAACAGATCGAGGATGCCGAGCGGCGGCTGTTCGAACTGGCCGAAAACGGCCGCTACGACGGCGGTTTCGAAAGCTTTTCCGATGCGTTGAAGAATGCCGTCGACATGGCCAGCGCGGCCTATATGCGCGATGGCCACCTGTCCGGCATTGCCACCGGCCTGCGCGATCTCGACCATCGCATGGGTGGCCTGCAGCCTTCGGATTTGATCATCATCGCGGGCCGCCCAGGCATGGGCAAGACGTCGCTGGCCACCAACATCGCCTACAACATCGCTGCCGCCTATGAGCCTGCCCAACAGGCCGACGGCTCCGTCAAGGCGGCCAATGGCGGCGTCGTCGGCTTCTTCTCGCTTGAAATGTCGTCGGAGCAGCTGGCCACCCGCATCATCTCCGAGCAGACCGAGATTCCATCATCGAAAATCCGGCGCGGCGATTTGACGGAAGCCGATTTCGGCAAGCTTGTCGCCTACACGCAGGAGAACCACAAGCGCCCGCTCTACATCGACCAGACGGGTGGTATCTCGATCGCCCAGCTCGCGGCGCGCGCCCGCCGCCTCAAGCGCCAGCGCGGGCTGGACCTGATGGTCATCGACTATATCCAGCTGATGCAGGGTTCATCTGCCAAGGCGTCGCAGAACCGCGTCCAGGAAATCACCGAGATCACCACCGGACTGAAGGCGCTCGGCAAGGAGTTGGGCGTGCCGATCATCGCGCTCTCACAGCTCTCGCGTCAGGTCGAAAGCCGCGACGACAAACATCCGCAGCTGTCCGACCTGCGCGAATCGGGCTCGATCGAGCAGGACGCCGACGTCGTGCTGTTCGTGTACCGCGAGGAATATTACATCAAGAACAAGGAGCCGGAGAAAGGCACGCCCGAGCATCTCGCCTGGGAGACGAAGATGATCGAGGTCCAGGGCAAGGCCGAAGTGATCATAGCCAAGCAGCGCCATGGACCGACCGGCACCGTCAGCCTTGCCTTCCAGGGCGAGTTCACCCGCTTCTCCGACCTCGCCGAGGAGCATCATCTGCCGGAAAGGTTCGAGTGACCTATTGAGACAGGTCCCATTCCTTGGCGCCCCCCTCTGTCCTGCCGGACATCTCCCCCTCAAGGGGGGAGATCGGATGGCATCGACGCTTTCGCCAATTTTTGGCGTTGAAAAGAAGGCGCAAGCGCTGAAGCTGCAAATCTCCCCCCTGGAGGGGGAGATGCCCGGCAGGCCAGAGGGGGGCGCTGCCCCGCCAGCCTGTCACCGCGTGGCTTCCATCTGATGGCCAAATCGCGCGTCCAATTCATCTGCCAAAGCTGCGGATCGGTGCATCAGCGCTGGGCCGGCAAATGCGATGCCTGTGGCGAGTGGAACACGCTGGTCGAGGAAGGCACGTCCGGCGGCATCGGCTCAGGACCAGCCAACACGCGCAACGCCCGCAAGGGACGCGCCGTGGTGCTGACCACGCTGTCCGGCGATATCGAGGACGCGCCACGCATCATCTCGGGCATTGGCGAACTCGATCGCGCCACCGGCGGCGGGTTCGTGCGCGGCTCGGCGCTGCTGGTCGGTGGCGACCCCGGCATCGGCAAGTCGACGCTGCTCACCCAGGCGGCCGCGGCGCTGGCATCAAAAGGCCACCGCATCGTCTATGTCTCGGGCGAAGAGGCGGTCGCGCAGATCAGGCTGCGGGCGCAGCGGCTTGGCGTCGCCTCTTCTCCGGTGGAACTTGCTGCGGAGACCAATGTCGAGGACATCCTGGCGACGATCGCCGACGGCAAGCGGCCTGATCTCGTCATCCTGGATTCGATCCAGACGCTGTGGACCGACCTTGCCGATTCGGCACCCGGAACCGTCACACAGGTGCGCGCTGCCGCCCAGGCGATGATCCGCTATGCGAAATCCACGGGTGCGGCGATCGTACTGGTCGGCCATGTCACCAAGGAAGGCCAGATCGCCGGGCCGCGCGTCGTCGAGCACATGGTCGACGCCGTGCTCTACTTCGAAGGCGAAGGCGGCCACCACTACCGCATCCTGCGCACGGTGAAGAACCGTTTTGGACCGACCGACGAGATCGGCGTCTTCGAAATGTCGGACAAGGGCCTGCGCGAGGTCGCCAATCCGTCCGAGCTTTTTCTTGGCGAACGCCATGCCAAATCGCCGGGGGCGGCGGTTTTCGCCGGCATGGAGGGGACAAGGCCGGTGCTGGTCGAGATCCAGGCACTGGTGGCACCCTCCTCGCTCGGCACGCCACGCCGCGCCGTCGTCGGCTGGGACGGCGCCCGGCTGTCGATGATCCTGGCGGTTCTCGAAGCCCATTGCGGGGGGCGATTCGGCAGCCATGATGTCTATCTCAATGTCGCGGGCGGCTACCGGATTTCGGAGCCCGCGGCAGATCTCGCAGTGGCGGCCGCCCTGGTTTCCTCGCTCACCGGTCTTGCCCTTCCCGCCGATTGCGTCTATTTCGGCGAAATCAGCCTTTCGGGCGCCGTGAGGCCGGTTGCGCATGCGCAACAGCGCCTCAAGGAAGCCGAAAAGCTGGGTTTTGGAAGCGCGGTTCTGCCCTCGGGCAGCGGGGAACTGGCCGGGGGGATCGGGGCCGGTTCTTTCCAGCCGACCGAGCTTGCCGACCTCGTGGCACGCATAGCCGGCTCACGCCGAAGCCGCGTGGACGAAGAAGACTAGAGCATCGGACCCAGAGCCCGATGTTCGGCGCTATAATGCGGCTCATGGAGTGGGGCGAAAGACATGCCGATTACGCTGCTTGACGGAATTCTCGTCGGCTTCACTCTGGTCTCGGCGATGCTCGCCATGGTTCGCGGCTTCTCGCGCGAAGTCCTGTCCGTCGTCTCCTGGGCAGCGGCGGCAGCGGCGGCGTTCTTCTTCTACAAGCCGGTCGTGCCTTACCTCGCGCCCTACATCGAGAATGAAAAGGTCGCCATGGCGGCCGCCGCCGGCGTGGTTTTCATCATCGCGTTGATCGTCGTCTCGGTCATCACCATGAAGCTCGCCGACTGGATCATCGATTCCCGGATCGGCGCGCTCGATCGTACGCTCGGTTTCCTTTACGGCGCCGCGCGCGGCATCCTGGTCGTTGCCGTCGCCCTGCTGTTCTTCAACTGGCTGGCCGGCGCCAAGGCACCAGCCTGGGTCACCGAGGCCAAGTCGCGGCCGCTGCTCGAACAAATCGGCGCCAAGCTCGAAAGCCTGCTGCCCGAGGATCCGGAAAACGCGATCCTCAAGAAGCTCAATCCGAATCAGCCGGCCGCCGAGACGCCAGCTGCTCCGGACGCACCGGCGGCGGATGCTCCGGCGGGCGGCGACGATACCAACGCGCCGGCGCCTGACGACAATGACGCAACACCACCGGCGAACAACGCCCCGGCCGCTCCGGCACCGGCGGCACCGGCAAACTGACGCCGAAAAACGGCGTCAGGATCTGACGATGGTGTGAACGACCGCACGGCCCGCGTTGCTTTCGGCGCGAACCCGCATTATATGGCGATTTTAGCGGAGCTTAAGATGGCAGACGCAGACGACGTGCTTTCCGCCGAGGCCGACGACCATTTCCACGACGAATGCGGTGTGTTCGGCATTTTCGGCCGGCAGGACGCTGCGGCCATCGTTACATTGGGCCTGCATGCGCTGCAGCATCGCGGCCAGGAAGCGGCCGGCATCGTTTCCTATGACGGCAGCCAGTTCCATGTCGAACGCCATGTCGGCCTGATCGGCGACACCTTCACCAAGCAGCGCGTCATCGACAGCCTGCAAGGCAACCGCGCCATTGGCCATACGCGCTACGCCACCACGGGCGGCGCCGGCATGCGCAACATCCAGCCCTTTTTCGCCGAATTGGCCGACGGCGGTTTCGCCGTCGCCCACAACGGCAATCTGACCAACGCCATGACCGTGCAGCGCGCGCTGCAGAAGCAAGGCGCGATCTTCTCCTCCACCTCCGATACCGAGACGCTTTTGCACCTCGTCGCCACCAGCAAGGAGCGCGATTTGAACTCGCGTTTCATCGATGCGGTGCGGCAGGTCGAGGGCGCTTTCTCCCTGGTGGCGATGACGGCCAAGAAGATGATCGGCTGCCGCGATCCGCTCGGCATCCGGCCGCTGGTGCTGGGCGATCTCGACGGCGCCTGGATCCTGGCCTCCGAAACCTGCGCGCTCGACATCATCGGCGCGCGTTTCGTGCGCGACCTGAAGCCCGGCGAGATGGTCGTCGTCACGTCCAAGGGCATCGAGAGCCTGTTCCCCTTCGAGCCGCAGAAGACCCGCTTCTGCATCTTCGAATATGTCTATTTCGCGCGGCCGGATTCCTCGGTCGAAGGCCGCAACGTTTATGAGGTGCGCAAGCGTATCGGCGCCGAGCTGGCGGTCGAAAGCCCGGTCGAGGCCGACATTGTCGTGCCGGTGCCGGACTCGGGCACGCCGGCGGCGATCGGCTTCAGCCAGGCGGCCGGCATTCCCTTTGAGCTCGGCATCATCCGCAATCATTATGTCGGCCGCACCTTCATCCAGCCGGGCGATTCGATCCGCCATATGGGCGTCAAGCTGAAGCACAATGCCAACCGGCGCATGATCGAAGGCAAGCGCGTGGTTCTGGTCGACGACAGCATCGTGCGCGGCACCACCAGCCAGAAGATCGTGCAGATGGTGCGCGACGCCGGCGCCAAGGAGGTGCATATGCGCATCGCCTCACCGCCGACACGCGCCTCCTGCTTCTACGGTGTCGACACGCCGGAGAAATCGAAGCTCCTGGCGTCGCGCATGTCGATCGAGGAGATGGCCGAGTTCATCCGCGTCGATTCGCTCGGCTTCCTCACCATTGACGGGCTCTACCGCGC
>NZ_RZQP01000181.1:0-12882 GCF_003998165.1 Mesorhizobium sp. M7A.F.Ca.US.007.01.2.1
CTTCACATGTCGGCGAGATCCTGACATGGCGGAACGCGCGCCGTCAGCCTTTCCTGGCGGCGATCCGCGCGAGCGTCTTGGCATTGGTCAGCTCCCTTACGGCGTCCTTGCCGATCCAGCGCGCCGTCTTGTCTGCCGACTGCGCCAGTCGTTCGGCGACAGCCAGGGCGGCACCGTGCATGTTCATCGATCGCTTACCGATCGACCGAAGCGCCCAGTTCACGGCTTTCTTCGCGAAATTGCGGCTGTCGTTCGCGTGCGTTTCGATGATCGGCAGGAAGGAGAGGAAGGTCGCCCCTGGCTCCTGCTTCCGGTGGACGACAGACCAGGCCATCATGGCGAAGGCCGTGCGCCGAACGAACTCCCGCTCGTCGGCCGCAAACTCGGCGATCAGTTCTTTCCAGGCGTCCGTATCGACAAAGAGATCCGAGACGCCGTCGACGATGTCCCAGGAGTCGAAACTAGCCGCCCATCGCCTTGCATCTTCAGCAGAAAACCGTTTCGGGTCAGCCGTGACGGAGGCAATGAACTGCGCCTCCATGATGCCGCTGTCCCATAGCTCGAAGGCGCGCTCGTGGTTGCGTTTGATCGTCCGCGCGATCTGCCGCTGCATGCCGTGCGAGATGCCAAGTGCACGGTCGATCTTGATGCCGTAGTGCAACATCCCGAGGCGGTTCTGCTCGGATCCGATGGCGCGAAGATGGGCGACGATTTCCGCGGCACTGGATTGAGGCGAGAGCTCTGCCACGGCAGAGACCTATTTTTCGAGACGGGCGAGCAGCGAGGACGTGTCCCAGCGCTTGCCGCCCATCGCCTGCACATCCTTGTAGAACTGGTCGACGAGTGCGGTGACCGGCAGTCTGGCGCCATTGCGGTCGGCCTCGGCCAGGCAGATGCCGAGATCCTTGCGCATCCAGTCGACGGCGAAGCCGAAATCATATTTGCCGGCGTTCATCGTCTTGTGGCGGTTCTCCATCTGCCAGGAGCCCGCGGCGCCCTTGGAAATCACCTCGATCACCTTCTCGATGTCGAGCCCGGCCTTCTTGCCGAAATGGATGCCTTCGGCCAAGCCCTGGACGAGACCGGCTATGGTGATCTGGTTGATCATTTTGGTGAGCTGGCCGGCACCGGCCGACCCCATCAAGCCGACCATGCGGGCAAAAGCGTCGATGACGGGCTTCGCTTTGTCGAAAGCGTCCTGCTCGCCGCCGACCATCACGGTCAGCACGCCGTTCTCGGCGCCGGCCTGGCCGCCCGAGACCGGCGCATCGAGAAACGAAAACCCGCCGGCTAGCGCCGCCGCCGCCAGCTCGCGAGCGACCTCGGCCGAGGCGGTGGTATTGTCGATGAAGACCGAACCCTTCTTCATCGATTTGAAGGCGCCTTCCGGACCAGTCGTCACCGAACGCAGATCGTCGTCATTGCCGACACAGGAGAACACAAAATCCTTGCCCTCGGCGGCCTGCGCAGGGGTCGCCGCCAGGCTACCGCCATGCTGGCCAACCCATTGCTCGGCCTTGGCCTTGGTGCGGTTGTAGACGGTGACGTCATGGCCGCCCTTGTTCTTCAAGTGTCCGGCCATCGGATAGCCCATCACGCCAAGACCGAGAAATGCCACAGATGCCATGAGCTTGCCCTTCAGAATGGAAACGGAATTTGCTGCGAAAGCTCTAGGCTCTGCGCTCAATTCGTCAAGACGCGTATAGCCTGATCGACTGGTGCAGCCGAATTGAAAATCGTCAGCGTTTCAGGTGAACGGTGATCCGGCGCTCGATCCATTCGACGCCATGCCGCAATATCTCGACCATCACCAGATAGACGAGGGCGACCCAGATATAGGCCTGGATGTCGAACGAGTTGGCGAAGGCGAGCTTGGCATTGCCCATCAGATCGTAGACCGTGATGATGGCGACGATCGCGGACGCCTTGACCATCAGGATCAGTTCGTTGCCATAGGGCCGCAAGGCGACGATCAAGGCTTGCGGCAGGATGATCTTGCGCAACGTCTGCAGCTTATGCAGGCCAAGCGAGGCCGCCCCTTCCCATTGCCCTCTTGGCACGCTCTCTATGGCGCCGCGCAGAATCTCCGCCTGGTAGGCGGCCGTGTTGAGCGCAAAGGCAAAGACGCCGCAATTGAACGCGTCCTTGAAAAAATCCCAGAGGCCGACCGACTGGAGTTCGACGCGGAACGAGCCCAATCCGTAGTAGACCAGATAGGTCTGGACCAGCAGCGGCGTGCCGCGGAAGAAATAGACGTAGCAATAGGCGAGGCCGGACAGGATCCGGTTGCTGGACATGCGCCCGTAAGCGACGGGCACCGACAGGATCGCGCCGAGTACCATCGATATGGAAACCAGCGCCAGCGTGACCCCAAGCCCGCTCAGATAAGCCGGCGCATATTTGGCAAAGAAATCAGGATTCCAGGCAAGGAAGAGATAGCTGACGATGCCGATTCCGAACAAAATCCATAGGCCCACCAGCGCGTAACCGGCGATACGCCTGCGCGGCCAGCCGCGCGCCCGTGGCGGCGGACGTTCGACCATGGTGGCCGTGGCGCTCATCGCTGCGCCTCCCGCCGGCCAAGCGAGCGCAGGATCGCATTGGTGGCGAAGGACGACAGGACGGCCAGGCCAAGAAAGACCAGCGAGGCGACGCCGAAGAACAGGAAAGCGTGCTTGGTGACGCGGGCCGCAATGCTGGCATTGCGCAGCGTCTCGGCCAGGCCGACGACCGACACCAGCGACGTGTCCTTGAGCAGGCTGAGCCAGCAGTTCTCCAGTCCAGGAAACGCGATGCGCAGCAGTTGCGGCACGATCACCTTGCGCATGGTCAGCCAGTTCGAAAGACCGATGGCATAGCCGCCCTCATACTGGCCTTTGGGAATGGCGCGGAAGGCGGAAAGGAAAACCTCACTGGCATAGGAGGAGAAGATCAGTGCAAGCACGATCATGCCGGCGACAAAGCTGTTGACGTCGATGGTGACGTCAGGCCGGAAATACCTGACGAGATGCTGCAGCAGGATCGGCATGCCAAAAAAGAACAGGAAGAGCGTCACCAGTTCTGGCAGGCCGCGAAAGACGGTGGTGTAGATGTTGGCGGCAAGGCGCAGCGACGGTTCTTCGGACTGCTTGGCGAGTGCAATGAAAAAGCCGATCGTCAATCCGATGGGCAGCGTGGCAAGCGCCAACGCAATGGTGATCAGTGCGCCATAGGCAATATCGTCAAGCCAGCCTTCAGGTCCCCAACTGAGAAGTGTCCATATGCTCTGGGCTGGCATCGACCGGTCTTATCCTCACGGCATTCCCAAGACGAATAGAAAGACGGCGGGGAAATTCCCCGCCGTCTTGACCTGGCTTATCAGGACTCGGCGCCGTAGACGTCGAACTTGAAATACTTGTCGTTGATTTCCTTGTATTTTCCATTGGCGCGAATGGCGGCGATGGCCGAATTGAGCTTGTTGACCAGGTCGGTTTCGCCCTTGCGTACGGCAATGCCGGCACCAGGCCCGAAAATCTCGACCGGCTGCGGCGAAGGTTGGCCGAGGATCTTGCAGCAGGCGCCGTCAGGCGAGTCCAGAAACTGCTGCAGCACGACGATATCGTCCTCGATGGCGTCGAGACGACCATTGGCAAGATCGGCCTGCTCCTCGGGGCTGCTCGGATAGCCCTTCACGGTGCTGTCGGTGTAGGTCTTCGAGGCATAGTTGAAATGCGTGGTGGTGGTGGCGACGCCGATGGTCTTGCCGGCGAGATCTTCCTTGGTCACGCCTTTCAGCGTGCTGTCCTTCGGCACGGCGATCGCCGAGGGCGTGTTGTAGTATTTGTTCGAGAAGTCGACCTTCTCCTTGCGCTCCGGCGTGATCGACATCGAGGCGACGATGGCGTCGAATTTACCGGCCTGGAGGGCTGGAATGATGCCGTCCCAATCCTGGGCGACGAAGGTGCACTTGACCTTCATCTCATCACAAAGCGCCTTGGCGATGTCGATATCGAAGCCCACGAGCTGGCCATCGGCGGTAAGGTTGTTGAAGGGCGGGTAGGCGCCTTCGGTGCCGATCCTCAGGGTCTTTTCCTGGGCCTGGGCGACGCCGAGCGTCAGCAGCGCGGCCGAAGCGGCAAGCGCGATACGCAGTGAAATACGCATGATGGTCCTCTCTTTATGGTCCCGGCCGTCGTTCCGAACGGCTCTGTGGGGCGGTGCTTTTGACCGCCCGCTGGCGCGATACTCCCACTCTTTCCAAGAAAAAAGCAACTGCAAAACCATAAAAATGGGCAAGGCTATTCTGCCGTTGCGTCAGCGCTCAAGCAACGAGCCCGGTGGTGCGCTCGATGAAGTCGGCTATCGATTTTGCATCGTCGAGATCGAATACCGGCAGCAGCTCGCCTTCAATGGCAAAATCGGCGGCGACAGCGACGATGTTGGGATCCTCCGCCGAAAGCGGCGTGCGGTCCTTCGCATCCAGCCGGCGGGTTTCGATCTTGCTGTGGGCTTCGCGCTTGTAGCCCTCGACCAGCACGAGGTCGCAAGGGGCAAGCCGCGACAGGACAGTCTCCAATGTCGGCTCATCCTCGCCGCGCAGCTCGTGCATCAGTGCCCAGCGAACGCCGGAGACGATCGCGACTTCGGTGGCGCCGGCCTGCCGGTGGCGAAAGCTGTCCGCGCCAGGTTTGTCGATGTCGAAGTCATGGTGGGCATGTTTCACCGTCGACACCTTCCAGCCGCGCCGGACCAATTCGCTGACCAACCTCTCGGTCAAAGTCGTCTTGCCGGAATTCTTCCAGCCGGTGATGCCGAAGACGCGTCTGTTCATGGCTTGATGCTCTGCAACAGACGCTCGGCAGACACAAGATCGTCCGGTTCGTTGATGTTGAAGAAAGGGTCGATCCCCGCCGATGGCGGAACCGGGAACTCCACCTCGACAAAACCCTGCCGGTCGATGAAAGCCGAAACCCGCCTGATATCCTGATCGACCAGAAAGTGCCGCAAGGCATCGCGGCAGCCGATCGGCCACAGCGCGAAGGTCGGATGCCGCTTGCCGGCCGAGCGGGCAACGGCAATAGAACCGGGGCTTTGATCGGCGGCCCCTGCCAGACGCTCGACAAGGTCCAACGGCAGGAAAGGCGTGTCACCGGCAGCGCTGACGATCGCCTTGCAAGGCCTGTTGGCCGCGGCCCATTCGAGGCCGGTCAGGATTCCGGCGAGCGGACCGGCAAAGCCGGGCACGCTGTCGGCAAGCACCGGCAGTCCAAAGCGCAGGAATCGTGCAGGGTCGCCATTGGCGCTGAGCGCCATCGATTCTATTTGCGGGGCGAAGCGCGACACGACCTGGTCAAGCAGGCAGCCATCGCCAAGCGGCAACAGGCTCTTGTCGCCGCCGCCCATCCGCCTCGACTGGCCACCGGCCAGAACAATCCCCGCAATGTCTCGCTTCATGCCACGAAGCCTGTACGCCAGCCGTCGGAAATCACAAGAACCTTCAATGATCTGGCTAGATTCCGTCCGGAACCATGCTTGGCCCCGTGCTTTCGGCGACGATCTTGCGCCGGCCGACGACCCGCTCGCGGTAGAGCGCATAGAGGCCGGAGCCGATGATGATGGTGGCGCCGACGATCATCGGCAGATCGGGAATGTCCGCGAAGATGAACAGGCCAAGCAGGATCGACCAGATCAGGGCCGTGTAGCGGAACGGCGCGATGAAGGAGATGTCGCCCGCCCGCATCGCCATAATGATGAACTGGTAGCCGATAATCACCAGCACAGCAGCCAGGGCCAGCAGGGCCGTGCTGTTGCCCGTCATCGGCGTCCAGCCGCCCATTGCCGGCAACAGCGCCGCGCCGACGATTGTCATGGCAAGCGCGGTCGCGGTCGACACCAGCAATGTCGGAATGGCCTTGGGGATCCGCTTGGTGGCGAGATCGCGCACCGCGCAGCAGGCGACGCTGGCCAGCGCCGACAGCGAGTAGACGCTGAACCCTTCGAAGCCCGGCCGCACGATGATCAGCACGCCGGCAAATCCGATGGCGATGGCCAGCCAACGCCGCCAACCGACAGTCTCGCCAAAGACAAGTGCCGCTCCCATCGTCACCGCCAGCGGCAGCGCCTGCAGCACCGCCGAAACATTGGCGATCGGCAGATGGGCGAGGGCGACGAGGAAACTCACCGTTGCGCCGGCCTCGCTGATCACGCGCAAGGCGACCAGAGGCTGCAGCATCGAGCCCGGGCGGGCGAGAGCGCCGCGCTGCCAGGCCAGCAGGCCGACGAAAAGCGAAGCGAAAGCCCCACGGATCAACATGACCTGCGCCATGTTCATCGATTGCGACGAGTATTTGGTTATGGCGTCGTTGAGGGTGAAGCCGGCCATCGCCACCATCATGAACAACGCGCCGTGAAGATTTGGAGACAGGGGCAAGACGGCTACCGGTTCTGCTAATACATATCGCCCAAAAGTGACCTCGGTTTTGGGGAAACGACATGCATAAGAAACAAAGACCTGAAGCGCGTGGCCTGAATCCGTTCAAACGCGACGCGCTTTAGGCAGCAAGCCTGTAACAGTCGGGCATGAAACAGCAACAGCAAAGGACTGGGCCACAGCCTTGTTTGTGGCCCGGAATATCGCCTGCGATGGCGAACTTACTTCTTCGGCGTAAGCACCTCGGTGCCATTGCCTTCCTTGCCGGCGATCGTCCAAAGACCGTGCAGCGAACCGTCCGCCGCCACCTTGTAGACGACGAGGCCAATGTCCTTGTCCATGACATAGCCGGCGGAGAAGGCATCATCGTTGCGCATGCAGATGCCGTCGGAAGATGAGCCACCAGTTTCCCAATGGATCGCGCAGGTCGTCCCGCTGGTCAGCGTGATGGTGGCTTCGCCGCCATAGGCCGAGCCGTCGAAGTTGGTGCCGGCGACCGTATAGGTGCCGCCGATCGACTGCGCCGCCGCGGGCACGGCCGCGAGGCCAAGCAGTGCCAGAGAAAGAACGAGTTTGCGCATGGTGTATCCCCCTGCGAGCGAAGAGCAGCTTCCAGGGGAAGGCTAGGCTGGAACAGACTGGCCGTAAATCCGGCTGCGGTTCGCGAACAAGACTTTTTCTGGGGTGTGGTCCGAAACCGTCATGGCCCCTTGAGACTGCCGGCGATGGCGCCGACCAGCGGATCGTATTTCGACTTCAGCGCCGGCGGGTAGTCGACCCAGACCGTACGGATGATACCGTCTTTCCCAAACAGACGTCGCTCGTAGAATATCTTTCCATCCCTCAGGCCCGACAGCACGGCCCAGTCCTTTCCGGCCTTGCTGTAGGTGACCTTGTAGCCCGGCTTCTTGCTCGCCTTCTCCGCCGCGACAAAGCCTTTCGGCGTGTCGTCGTCGACGTTGAGGATGCCCGAGCAGATCAGGCTGGCGCCATCGGCGCTCAGCCATTGCTGTCCGTCGCCATTGTCGGGCTCCGGCTGGCGATCGGTGAAGACGTCGTCGGGAAAGGTGCAGACAGTGCCGAAGCGATCGTTCACATAGGTGAATGGCGCGGCGACCGCACTGGTTGCTGCCATTGTCGCAATGACCAGGAATGAAGAGTGCAGCCGCATGCTCGCCTCGAAGTCATGATCCCGAAGCGATATTGCATGAATTTCACGGAAAGATCAGCCGCCAGTGACGCTCATGTGGCGTGACACCGATGGGCGGCTGGTGCGGCGGTCGATGATGAAGTCATGGCCCTTGGGCTTGCGGCCGATGGCTTCGTCTATAGCTTCGGCGACCAGCTCGTTGCCTTCCGAGGCGCGCAAGGGCGCGCGCAGATCGGCGGCATCTTCCTGGCCGAGACACATATAGAGGGTGCCGGTGCAGGTCAGCCGGACGCGGTTGCAGCTCTCACAGAAATTATGCGTCATCGGCGTGATGAAGCCGAGCCGTCCGCCGGTCTCGGCGACCTGGACGTAGCGCGCCGGGCCGCCGGTCTTGAAGGGAATGTCGGTCAGCGTGAACTGGCGTTCGAGCGACGCGCGCAGCAGCGACAGCGGCAAATACTGGTCGGTGCGGTCGGCATCGATCTCGCCCATTGGCATGGTTTCGATGACCGTCAGGTCCATGCCGCGGCCATGCGCCCAGCGCATCATCTCGGGCAGCTCGGCGTCGTTGAAATCCTTCAACGCCACTGCGTTGAGCTTGACCTTGAGCCCGGCCGCCTGCGCGGCATCGATGCCTTGCATGACCTTGTCGAGATGGCCCCAGCGGGTGATCTTGTGGAATTTGTCGGCATCGAGCGTATCGAGCGAGACGTTGATGCGCCTGACGCCGCAATCGGCGAGTTCGGCGGCAAAGCGCGACAGCTGCGAGCCGTTGGTGGTCAGCGTCAGTTCTTCCAGCGCGCCGCTTTCGAGATGCCGCGACAGCTGGCGCACCAGATGCATGATGTTCTTGCGCACCAGCGGCTCACCGCCGGTCAGCCGCAATCGCCTGACGCCCTTTTCGATGAAAACCGTGCACAGCCGGTCGAGCTCTTCCAGCGACAGCAGGTCCTTCTTAGGCAGGAAGGCCATGTCCTCGGCCATGCAATAGGTGCAGCGGAAATCGCAGCGGTCGGTAACCGACACGCGGAGATAGCTGATCGTGCGGCCGAAAGGATCAATCATGTCCATGCTTCAAGCGCTTCCCGTGGCCGTGAACGGCTTCGTTATATACCGCTATGTGATACGATCCGGCCTGCTGTTCAAGATAGCGCCTCTCGATCTTTGGTAACATCTCTCAGCCGACATCGCATGTCGGTCGGTCTCATCAGACCTTTTCCCGTTTGGCGAAGCGGCGTAGGGAAGGGCGGATGACACGGGATCGAACAGCATGACCGCACCGAAAGAACTCAGGGTTTCCAAGGACCGCAAACTTCTGTCCGTCACCTTTCCCGACCACCATCCGTTCGAACTGCCGGCGGAACTGCTGCGCGTCGCCTCGCCATCGGCCGAAGTGCAGGGCCATTCGCCGGATCAGCGGGTGACGGTCCCCGGCAAGCGCAATGTGGCGATCCTGAAGATCGAGCCGGTCGGCAACTACGCCGTGCGCATCACCTTCGACGATTTCCACGACACCGGCATCTTCACCTGGAATTACCTGCATACGCTCGGCCACGAGAAGGATGCGCGCTGGGAAGCCTATCTCGCGGAGCTTGCGGAAAAGGGCCTTAGCCGGGACCGCTAGGGCATCGCTGTCGTGAAGATGTCATCGATCTGGGGTAGCGCCGGCAAAGGTTTGGAGGCGAAAACATGTCCGTCATCACCACGGTCGAGCAGCTCGAGGCACTCTATGGCGTTCCAGGCGAGGCCTCGCTGGTCAAGGAACTCGACCACATCATTCCCGAATATGCCGCCTTCATCGAAGCCTCGCCCTTTGTCGCGCTGGCGACCAGCGGGCCGGAGGGGCTTGATTGCTCGCCGCGCGGCGATCTCGCCGGCTTCGTGCGCATCCATGATCCGAAAACGCTGATGATGCCGGACCGACGCGGCAACAACCGCGCCGATTCGCTGAAAAACATCATTCGCGACCCACGCGTCGGCCTGCTGTTCCTGGTGCCGGGCTCCGGCACGACGCTGCGCGTCAATGGCCGCGCCCACATCACAACGGATACAGCGCTGTGCGCGTCATTCACGGTGGACGGCAAGGCGGCGCGATCGGTGACCGTCGTCGACATCGATGCGGTCTATTTCCAATGCGCCCGGGCCATCGTCCGCTCCGAGCTCTGGAACCCGGCAAGGCATGTCGAGCCGAAGTCGCTGCCGACGCCCGGACAGATCCTGGAAATCACCAGCCGCAAGAACATCGACGGCGAAACCTACGACAAGGAATGGCCGGAACGGGCGAAGAAGACGATGTGGTAGGGTTGGGCTGAAGGGCGCTCAAGCCTCATTCAGCACATCATAGATCTTGCGCATCTGCTCGCCGATCATGTCGCATTGCTCCGGCGTCGACTGGCTCATCGCCTTCTCGATCAGCGCCATATGCACTTTCAGCGCCTGCATCAGCAGCGCCTCGCCGGCCTCGGTGAGCGCGAGCCGCAGGATGCGCTTGTCCTTCTCGTCGCCTTCGCGGCGCAGCAGGCCACGCGCTTCCAGCTGCGGCAACAGCATGGTGATGTTGGAGCGGCCGACGAGCAGCTTGCGGGCAAGATCGTGCTGCGACATTCCGGGGTGGCGATAGAGGTTCATCAGCACGTCGAGCTGCGCCGGCTTCAAATCGAGCGGCGCAAGTTTCACCGCCAGCGTGCGCTCAAGCACATGGCAGGCGCGCGCCACCGCGACCCAGTTGCGGAAACGCGGGTTGTCCCAAGGCAGCTCTTGTTTATTGTTCATCTTTGAACTATTATGTTCATGCTTGAACGTATGGATGGATTCTCACTATGGCATCATTCGGGCTGAAGGTCATCCGGGGCGTGTTCCGTGCGGCAGAGCGTGTCGCGCCGCGGCTCAGCGGACGCGCGGCGTTCGAATTGTTCTGCCGCACCCCGAATGTCAAGGCGCTCAGCGATGGCGAGCGCCGCGCTGTCGAGCGTGCGACGGGGTTCATGACCGAGGCGCGTCATCACCGGCTGAAGACCGCGACCGGCTGCGTCATGGTGCACGAGTTCCGGCCCGAGCCGGGCAGGGCGGCCGTCGGCACGGTGCTCGTCGTCCATGGCTGGCGCTCGCGCACCGAATATATGCGCGCCTTGATCGAAGGCTATCGCGCCGCCGGCTACAGGGTCGTTTCGCTCGACCTGCCTGGCCACGGCCAGTCGCAGGGCCGGCGCCTGAACATGGTCAATGCGGTGGATGCGGTGCGGGTTGCCGGCGAATGGTTCGGCCCGTTCGCGGCGGCGGTTGGCCATTCCTTCGGCGGCGCCGTCGCCGCCAATGCCATCGCCGGTTCGGTCAAGAACATCCCGCCGCTGGCGGCGGGACGCCTGGTGCTGATCGCGGCGCCAAGTTCCCTGCCGGCGATCTTTGCCGACTTCAGTCATATGTTGAATGTCGGCCCGCGCTCGCAAGCCGCCATGGCGGACCGGGTCGAGCATCTTTCCGGCCGGCCGCTGCACGAATTCACCGGCGACCGCCAGCTCGCCCAGGCACCGGTGCCGACCCTGGTCATCCACGCGCCGGACGACCGCGAAGTCTCGGCCGATCACGCAAGGCGCTATGCCGGTGCCGGCGGCCATGTGCGGCTCTACTGGGCCGACGGGCTTGGCCATCGCCGCATTCTTGCCGACAAGGGCGTGGTCGAACGCGCGGTCGGCTTCGTGACGCATCGCGAGCCATTGCTGCTGCATTGAGCGGCGGTCGAGATTATTTCTTCTTCTCGCCGGGTTCGACCGGCAGTCCGGCGGCCTTCCAGGCGGTGTAGCCGCCGAGGATGTGCTTGACCGGCGAAAGCCCCATGTCCTGCGCCGTCTTTGTGGCCAGGGCAGAGCGCCAACCGCCGGCGCAGAAGAACACGAAGCTCTTTCCCGAGGCGAAGAACGGCTTGTGGTAAGGGCTTTCGGGGTCGATCCAGAATTCCAGCATGCCGCGCGTGACATGTTTGGCGCCCGGAATCCGGCCGTCGCGTTCCACTTCGCGTGGATCGCGCAGGTCGACGAAGATGGTGTCTTCATCGTCGAGCAGCCCGGCCGCTTCCTCCGGCGAAACCACCTCGATCACGGCGTTCGCCTCGTCCAGCAGCTCGCGATAACCCTTTTTCACGCTCTCGTCCCTCCCGGCCTTGCTGGCGGATTTCGAGCACACCAGCCGGCGTTTGTCACGCCGCGTTGCCGCCGGCCAACGTCTGCCAGGCAGCCATGGCCCCGGCAACCGTCGCCAGCAGGGCAGCGTGCGAGGCGCCGTCTCGCGCCTGGATCGACATGCCGTGCTGGACCGTGGCGAAGAAGGTCGCGGCAGCGCTCGCGTCGAAATCCGCCGGCAATTCGCCTTCGGCAATACCGCGCTCCAGACGTTTTTGCAGGGCGGTGTGGTTTTCGGCACGACGGCGGCGCAGATCGTCGCAGATGGCGCCGCGGCTCGAATCCTGATGCAGTGCGCCCAGCGTGATCAGGCAGCCCTGCGGGCGATCGCTCTGCGCATAGGCTTTCGCCGTCAGGCGCAGGAATTGTTCGATCGCCTGCCGCGCGGTCGGAGCCTCGTCCAATGCCAGCCAGATGTCGGCACCCTCGGTGTGCGAGTAAAAATCCGTCGCCTCCAGGAACAGCGCCTCCTTGCTGCCGAAGGCAGCGTAGAGGCTGGGCGAGTTGATGCCCATGGCGGCGGTCAGCTCGCTCATCGATGCACCTTCGTAACCACGCGCCCAAAACACCTGCATCGCGCAACGCAGGGCTGCGGTTCGATCGAAGGTGCGGGGACGGCCTCGTTCCGACATGACGCTCTTTCTGTGTTGATCGATACATAATTCAGTTGACGCCAGCGGGCAAGGTTGACAGATATTTATGTATCGATCATTACATAAAAGGAGAATTCGATGTCTTCCAGCAGATTGAACGGCAAGGCCGCGCTCGTCACCGGCGGCAGTCGCGGCATCGGCGCGGCGATTGCGCGGAGGCTGGCGGCCGATGGCGCCAGCGTCGCGCTGACCTATGTGCATGGCGAGGAACAGGCCCGCGCTGTCGTCGCCGAGATCGAGGCCAAGGGCGGCCGCGCCATCGCGATCAAGGCCGACAACCGCGATGCGGTCGCCATAGACAAGGCGGTCGACGACGCCGTAACCGCCTTCGGCCGGCTCGACATCCTGGTCAACAGCGCAGGCATCTGGCGCGCCGCCCCAATCGACACGCTGTCGCTCGCCGATTTCGACGAGACCATGGAGGTCAATCTCCGGGCCCCGTTCATCGCTTCCAAGGCCGCGGCCGCCCATATGGGTGAGGGCGGCAGCATCATC
>NZ_RZQP01000182.1:0-12800 GCF_003998165.1 Mesorhizobium sp. M7A.F.Ca.US.007.01.2.1
CGCAAAAATTAAAGGAACAAAGGTCAGATCTCGCAGTTGTGCGATCACCTGGGAGGGAACGATGTTGCATCACGAAATCGGCTGTTTCCGACTGGTCGAAGTTGGTGGCGGACGATCCTCTCATCGCCGCCGATATCGCCCAGCGTCTTTCTGTGCTAGCGTGCAATGACAAGTCTACCGCTGCCCACGTCCAGTCGCCCAGCGCCGTGAGATTTCGAGGTTCCGACCTCACCAGCCTCGCAGCACCCACCGAGTATCCGCGGCCGATTGTGCTTCTAGCGACGATCTGTGGGTCGACGGTCGTGGGTATAACGCTGCTTCTGGCGGCGGCAGTTTGAGCCACGGGACCTGATGCCGCTCCCCCAGACACTGTCTTCGATTGAGATGACGCTCGAATGTCCGGCATGCGGAACGGCTTTCATCAAACCGGGCCGTTGGTTCATCGCTGCCGCCCACTTCGGTGCGAAGCTTGCCAGCGTTTACACCGCCTTACCTATCCAGAAAATTTGGAATTGTTCGACAGATATACCAAGCGTCTGACGACAGTCTGGCAGCGAGGGACAACGAGGCCGCGCGAGTGCCCCAGCTTACAAGGCAACGACAAGGCCAGTGACGCTCCACCGGGACGGGAAGGGTAACCGACGAGGCAGCGGAAGAGTGTTCGCCTGCCAGCACGTCCGACTGATGCTTGGTTCGATTACTCGTTTTCTGACCATCTCGTTGACGTGCGGAATTTCGTTCATAAAACCGAAGAGGTTCGTTTGGGCCTGGCTTCACGTTTAGGACGGCGTCCCGTAGCGGCCGCCACATGAACGAGCGGCCTTCATCCGCTGCAAAGCACCTTGCCGCAGCGCACAGTTACGATGGCCGAGATGCAAGATAAAGATAGCCGAGGCGTTGATGAGAGCATCGACACCGATAGACATGCCAAACGTCGGCATGCCGCGATGGTCTGTAGCACTCGCCATCCTGCACGATGCAGAGGGTGGCGCTTCCAGCATGTGGAACATATCGAAAGCCGCTGTGTTCTGGGCGCCAAAGGAGATTGCGATGATCCGTTGGTTAGTCAGAATCGGCGCCTTATATGCGGCATACAAACTCGGCGAAGCTGCCGGGCGCAGTGAGCAGGAGGTCATTCCTCTCCCGCCCTCCGACCGGCAACGGCAGCCAGGTAGGCAGGAGCGGACCGACCTCGGCGTCGAGCCATCCTAAAAACGCAGGTCGCTGGCCGCAGGCCGGTTCTTCAGCGAATAAGCTCGTCCCATGACAGGCGTGTGACGCCAACGCTCTGTGCGAAGGACGGGGCGCGGCGCTGAGCTTCGGGATGTTCGGTCCATCGATTGATGCACAGCGAAGACCCGTCATTGATCAGCAATGGCGGGTCTTGCTTTGAGACCACTTGGCCCGGGGTTGTAAGCCAAGCTGCCACCCAAACTTTGATTCGCGACACAGGTTCCCAGCTTGGCCAAATAATGCCGGTGGCGTCATCACCACACAAAGGCCCGCCGCTGAACGGACCAGGCGGCGACGGGCCGCACCAGACCGCTTGGCTGTGCTGGGCAAGCTGCATACCGAACATTGATCTTTTCATCAGGTTCCAGCGCCGTGGTTCGGACCGGAGGAGGCCGGTTCTGGTAAGGCAGCGTCCAGGTCGCCGACAGGCACCACACGAACATCTATCCCAAAAATTGCGATCGCATCGGGAGGACTTCGAAGCTGTCGCCAACTTCAGGCACCGATGATGGGAAGCGACGCTGCGCGTGTCCGGCCAAAGTCGCTATAATGTCCAAGGTTGCATCCCAACAAAAAGCCCGCCACCTTTCGGCGGCGGGCAGTCTCACAGGGGGAAAACACACTGAACGGGAACAGTGCCCCCTTCGAAGCTCGTTGATGCGAGAATGTTCCAGCGCGTCCGCCAGAATAGTTGAAAGCTCACATGGGAGATCGCATGCTCTATGGGATGCGATTTTCAAACTGGCCACACAAACTGGCTATGATCGCCTCTGGAACGACGTTCTCTGCCGTAGGGCGTTCCTTGAGAGCCCGCCTAGCTGCCCCTGGACCTGACTGTTTCAATCGCTCTTTGTCTGACGACGGTCCCCTCATGGGTCGTCTCTCCAGGCTCGGCTCCGTCCCCAACCATCTCCGCCAGCCGGCTGAGGAAGTCCACCAAAGCAGCTTGCGGCTCGTCGATTTCGCCGACGACGACCGAAATGCCCCAACGTCCAAGCACGGCCTCCTCCACAGGGTTTCGGCTGGTCATGAAGATGAACGACGGCGGGCGATCTTTCTCGTAGCCGGACCGATGCCACGTCTGCCAGAGACGGTGCAGCAACAACCGAATGTTTGGGTCAGAAAGGCTATAGCCTATGAAGAGGATCGTGCTGCCGAGTGCATCCGAGCGAAAACGCACGTCCAGCGGAGAATTGAAGGAGAGACGATCAAGGTAGTCTGTTTCGGTAAGGACGAGGGAAGAATCCTCGTCGAAATCACCATGGAATTTGACGATGTGGGTAACGCCCTGGCGGGCCTGCGCTACATCGCGTGCATTGGCCACTTTCACGTAGTCCCGACCGTATATTTCATAAGCCAGTTCCAGGTTCCGGTCATAATTGGTTGTGTAGATGACAGGGAAATCGAGCTTCACGATGAGACGATGCAACTCGGATTTCTCGATCCGGTCCTTGGGGACAGACCAATTTCGGTCCATCCAACTGCGAAGTGGCCCGATGCTGCCATGCTTGATACGATAGTACTCGGCCAGGGTTTGAAAACGATCGCGTCGCATGGAAAATTCGTCGTCGACACCGAGCTCCTTTGCCATCCGCTCTATCAGCTTCTCCCAAGAAGGGAGTCCAACACTGATCGACACCCCTGCCCCAACAAACAGAATTGCGCTGCGGTGGTGAATTGCGTTGGCGAGCGAATCTACAGGGTCATCGTTCATGGCCAAGGCTTTCGAGGCCACGCGCGCAGGCAGACCCTAGAGGTGCTTGTTGTTTCGGTTGCGATCGATCTTGGAATGTAGCCAACCATCTGGAACCGCTCGGCTCATGGCAGCCGCATTGTGGTTCGCTGCCAGCGACCGGCTCCTGTTTCTGCTTACCGGTCATGTGGATCCGGTTCTGCGCCAGCCACTTGCCGCGGCTTCGTTCCAGTCGCGCAATTGCTGAGAGCCTGCGTCGCTTCGGGCCAGGGAAGACGGGGAGAGGGTAGTTCATTGTCGTGGCGGCGATGATTGTCATTGCGGCCTAAACGCCCGTAGGCTGACATGTTCCTTGTGCTCGAAAATATTCCATGTGGTGCCTTCGCCAGAGCTACGGGTTCAATGCGGGAATGGTCTCGCGTCCAGGGTCGCGGCCCGCCTCGCCGAAAGCGGCGGCATGCAGCAGTGTGCGTGACCCTCACGGTATGCGGTCACCGCCTCTCCCCGGAATTCGACCACCTTGTTGACCACGACGATTTCCTGCACCTGCCTGTCTTCCTCCCTTCACATCTGATCGTTGTAGGGCTGCTTGGTTATCCCGACTTGCCTGGCCAGCTCGGCAAACGGTGGCACACCCGCTTCGAACTGGTTGGTGTTAGCCAACCGCAAAAGCCGCAAAGGAAAACAGACTGCGTCCCGGTTGGCGGGCGACATGTCCTCGAAGAGGCGCTCATCAGCCGTGAACGAGGCCTCCGCGGTTTTCAAAGCCATATCGATATCATCAACCGAAAGAAGGCCCCTCCGGACCAGGGCGTTATTGATGGCAGCGACCGCCATAAGCAGACCTTCCAGTTGCAGGTTGGCGACGTTCATGGGCCATTGTCCTTCATATCGTTGGGCGCCCGTCTATCGATAATCCTGCTCCGGAAGCCTTGTGCCCTGCCGGCCATGGGGTTGCCGGCACGCCAGAGCGTTTCGGCTGCGCGGCGGCGCCGGAACTGGCATCTGGTGGCGCCATGGCTTGGATCTCCGCTGGGCTGCTGGACAACTCTCCACATGCCTCGAGGTTCCGGATCGCCATGGCAACCTCGCAAGCAGAGGCAAGGCTTCAGCCGGAGCCAACAGCGTGTCTGTCGGCGAGCCATGGGCGGGAAATCTCGCGGATCGAACCGGAATACCACCACCGAACTCAGGCTGAGAAGTAGCGTTCACCATAACCATTGCTCCTTTGAGGGTGGTCGCAACAAAAACTCTTCCGGTTCGGGCCCCTTGAAGTCGTCACGGACCTCGTCACCAAAGCCACCTCTTTTGGGCCGGCGCTTCAAATGCGATCAATTGGGTGGTTGCCAACTGCTCCTCGCGCGCTACCTGCTTCGCCCAAGCCGGGCGCGAAGGGTGGGAGCGTGCCTTCGGGGATCGAACAAATCCGGAGTGAACGTTGATCGCTCAATTCACCGTAGCGGGCGACGGACTTGCCTACGACATCTGCATTGTCGGAGGTGGCACTGTCGGCCTGGCCATTGCCGCGGCGCTCGAAAATGCAAAGCTACGCGTCTGCGTTCTGGAAGCGGGCGGCAGGTGGCAGACCAAGAGATCGCAGGAGCTCTACCACGGCATTGTCGCAGATCCCCTCGTCCACCCGCCTGTCCAGAATTTCCGGATACGAGCGCTGGGAGGATCGAGCCGAGCATGGGGTGGCCGCTGCGTGCCGTTCGATAGCATCGACTTCCAGAAGCGCGAATGGGTGTGCAATTCGGGCTGGCCGATCACCTATGAAACCCTGCTGCCCTACTACCGTCGGGCGCACGAGGTGATCGAGGTCGGGTCTTACGACTACGATCCAACAAGCGCGTTGCCTGGTTCTCGCGTTGAGCTATTCGAGGGCGTCGACGGCGATTTGTTCAGGACCCGCCTGGAGCGGTTTAGTCGACCAACCAACGTCTGGAAACGGCTTTCCGGGTTGCTGCGGACTTCGCGTCATATCCACATCTGGTTAAACGCTGCGGCGACGGGAATTCGCCTGGCGCCGAACGGGCGTTGCGTCCACCACATCGACTGTGTTGACTTGAAGGGCACAAAGCGTGAGGTCACGGCTTGCCATTACATTGTAGCCGCCGGCGGTTTTGAGACCACCCGATTGCTACTTGCCTCGAATGATGTGATGCCGGCTGGTATCGGCAATGCCCGAGATCAGCTCGGTCGTTTCTATATGGCCCATCTGGGAGCCACAGTCGGAGCACTAAAGTTGCCGAACGCCCAGCAGGCGGTTGCTTTTGGCTACGAGCGGGACGCGGCCGGCATCTACTGCCGAAGGCGGCTGTCGCTCACGGAGCAAGCGCAGCGGGAGCATTGCTTGCTCAACCAGATCTTCCGCACCCATCTCCCAGATCCAGCCGATCCCAGCCACAACGACCCGATCCTCTCGGCGATGTATCTCGTGAAAAGGACATTTCTCCCGAAACACCTCAGAGGTCGGCAGCAGCATTCAATGACGCTGGACGAAAAGCTCGCGCACGTTCAGAACGTCGTATCCTCGCCAGTGCGCCTCGGGCGCTTCGGTTTGCGCTGGATGGCGAACAGAACGTTCACACGGCGAAAGCTGCCCTCCATCGTATTGGGGCCGCGCGCCAATGTGGTCAATCTTGAGTTTCATTCGGAACAGGAGCCGAACCCCGCAAGCAGACTGACGTTGGTGAGCGAACGCGACCGATTGGGTATGCCGAAGCTGCGCGTCGATTGGAAAATCACGAACAACGATCTCCAAAGCGTCGCGCGCGCCTATCGACTGCTCGGTTGGAAGCTGGAGAAGATCGGAGCTACCATTTCAGGATTTGAACCTGGCCATGTGATCGAAATGGCAGGCAAATCAGGCGCCATGGACGGTCATCATCTCGGTACCACGCGAATGTCTGCGAGCCCGACCGACGGGGTTGTTGATGCTGAATGCCGAGTTCATGGACTGATGAACCTGCACATCGCGGGCGGCTCGGTTCTGGCAACATCCAGCCAGGCGAATCCCACCTTGACGATTTTGGCCCTTGGGCTCCGTCTCGCCGACAGGCTTCGTCGGTGATGATCACACCGGCAGCTGCTGAGTGACTGCGCCCAACTCGCGCCTAGCGTGGGCTGCTTCATCACATTCGGAGGCCGCTTCCTGTGTGTCAGGCTATCTGCTGTCCGCACGTATCGCCAGCGTCTCTAGTTCGCGCGAATGTGGGCAAGCTCGCCAGCGAGGCACGCATACTCGTAAGCTGGTGCTTAAGGCTCGTCCGCCACCTTCGCCATCGCTGTGCCATTAAGCGACGAAAAACGACGCGACCGCGCAGCCTGTTGGCGGCTGTAAAGCAATTCCGAGCGCAGTTCGTTCGGCCTCGATTGGCGCCTTTTGCAAAGGGCGTGCAAGAACCGTGGCTCGGAGCGGGCCTTACCCGACTGGAGTCGATAGCGAGGAGAGGAGTGCTTCGTTCAAAATCCCGCCATCGTGCCAACTTGCGCGCTTGATTGTTCCATTTCAGCACGTGCGCCGCTGTCTCGATTTTTGCGGTTCCTTAAAATCAAAGCAGCCGCCTCGCAACTTCGGCCGTAGTCGTACGTTGTGCGATTCACTGCGTAGGAGTTCACAACATGCCGATAACAACCCGGAAGCAAAAGAGCGACTTTGCCAATGACAAGCCCATCCCCGAGGAGGATGCGGCCGTACTGGAGAGCATCGCAGGCCACGAGGATAGACACGGTGCGGAACCGGGCGTTTTGGGGTCCGATGACATCGAGCAGCCGATCGGCGCGCAGCCTCGAAGCGAGATCACGGGCCGTCACGACGAGGGGGCCGGCGCAAATGAAACGGTCGACGGGTTGAGCGACACCGAAGAGATGACCCGCAGCTTCGCTGAAGACATCCCTACCGGACGAAGCGAAGGAGATGATGAAGACGTTCCGGTTTTTGAGCGAGGGCGGACCAGAACGGATCTTTGAACCAACGACGATGCCCCCCGCCGGCTTGGTCGCGTGGCGCTTAGAAGCGCCTGTAGACTGGCTCACCCATAAAGCGCACCGCCGGTCCCTCCCCACGCCGGCGTGGAATTTATACACCTAAGGGCCGACCTGCTCGCTCGTTGTTGGAGATGATGCCGGTTGCAGGGCTCGGATGTTGTTTCATCGGCGTATCAGGCGGCGACGCTCGGCAGGTTAGCAGATCCGAGGGGGGGAACAAACCCGGCACGGTGATGGTTCGGTGGCATCAAAAGGTGATTGGGAACGATGGGTAAGAAGCCCAAACAGCCCTCAGAAGCCACGGCGGATCGTGAAAGGGTGATCGAAGCGCTCTACTTTGCGCGCAAGTGCGGCCTCACCAAGGAGGAGGCACTCAAGATGCTCAGGGAAGCCCAAATCAGGATCGATGGTGGACCCAAAAAAAGCTCCGGCAACCGAACTTAGAAGCGATCGTCGATCGCTCGCCACAGCCAGCGGCGGCATGATCTTCTTCACCTCCGACACGCATTTCAACGATCCCCGCATTCTGCGGCTCGGCCCCCGCCCCTTCAGTTCATTGGCGGGGCATGACCAAGCACTGATTGAACTTTGGAACGAGACTGTTGCTCCAAGCGACGAGGTCTGGCACCTCGGCGACTTCGCCAAGGGATCTGCCGAGACAGTGTCTTCGCTGCTGTCCTGCCTCCACGGCACGAAGCACCTGATCATCGGCAACAACGACGGCGTGGTAACGCTCGGCGCTTCGGCTTGGGCAAGCGTCCAACACTACAAGGAGCTAACTGTCGAGGGCAGTTTCCTGGTTCTTTGCCACTACCCGTTCCGCACCTGGAACCAGATCGGCAAGAAATCAATAAACCTGCACGGCCATTCTCATGGCCGGCTGAAGCCAATGACGCGCCAGCACGATGTCGGCGTTGACGCCTGGGATTTTCGCCCAGTGACTTTTGCTGCCATTCAGGCCAGGCGCCGCCGAGGTTAGCGCAACAGAGGGCCGAGCGATCGACGTCTTCACGTCGTGATGCTAGCCGCAAAGAGAAGCCCAGAATCCTGCCCCTGGGAATGCAGCCTTGCCTGGAACGCACCGCAAGTAGAGCGCCCACCCGTTTGCGTGACAACCTTTGGGGCCGAACCCCGTCGTCACCACGGCGGAGCGCTGGCGCGCCAATCGTTCATCCACCTCGCTCTGAACGAGCTTCAATCGCCGTCCTTGGCGACCTCAATGCCACATTCTCTCTCTAAGCCACTTGAGAAGCCTGTTCCCTCCGATTGACCGGCGGACTCGAGCGGCAGCCCACTGCCCTCTGAACGTGGTTCCGACATGGCAACTGCAGACGATGTCATGCAATTCCCCGTCGGACAGTTCGAAGAAGCGCTTTGCTTCCCCATAGGTGTCATCCTTCAGGCCTAACGCACGCAGTAGCGGGTCCTCGAAGGCCACTGTAATCGGCGAGCCCTCACCGCGCGCCGCGTCGCGAGCTTCGCGCTTCAAATACTCAGTGCCAGTAAGCGCTCTCAGGCGTCGCTCGGGACTTTGTTCCAGCAACTCTGCCCAGCGCTCGATGCGCTGTTGGCGGGTCATGATCGGGTATGTCGACAGGGGTTCTACATCTGCAATTGTCTGCAGTTGGCTGAGAGTTTGGTGTTCCATCGTCGGCTCCTTTTGATCGAAGTCCCTTCACCACAAAAATTATCGCGCGCCGACGCGCTGACAAGAGCTGGCAAGGCGGCCTTACCCAATTGATTGCGAAATGACGAAAACAGCGCATTGCTCCGCCGGTGCGCGAAACGATATCTCACTCCTAATCAGACCGAAGACGTTCAGAACGTACAGTTCGCCACCCGCCTACGACAACCATTAAATTAGTAACGTCTTATGGAACTTTGGGGCTGGCGTTTCATTTCATCGGCATGGAGGCCACTGTGATCCAAGGTACCGGGACCGGAGCGAACGTGTCGCTGCGCTACTCACTGGTTCTGCCGATATACAACGAAGAACAAGTGCTGCCTCGCCTGGTCGAGCGCATCAGGTTGCTAATCCACCAGCTGGACGGTGAGACCGAGGCTATTTTCGTTGATGACGGAAGCCGCGACGGCAGCGTCAGATACCTTCGGTGCGTGGTTGCCGCCGAGCCTCGTTTTCGGCTGATCGAGCTTTCCCGCAATTTTGGGCACCAGATAGCAATTACAGCCGGTATGGACGCCGCCCAGGGGGATGCTGTCATCGTCATGGATGCCGACCTCCAAGACCCACCCGAGGTGGTCCTCGATCTGGTGGCGAAGTGGAAGGAAGGTTTCGAGATTGTCTATGCCCGGCGCGTTAAACGCGAAGGCGAATCTTTGTTCAAGCGCTTCACGGCAAGTCTCTTTTATCGCTTACTGGAAAAGATGACGACCGTCGACATTCCGCGCGACGTTGGAGATTTCCGGTTGGTCGGCCCCAAAGCGCTGAGAACTTTCAGACAGATGCCCGAACAGGATCGCTTCGTCAGGGGCATGTTTGGCTGGATGGGATTCAAGCAGGCGGCGGTGCCGTTCGAACGTCCAGCACGAGCCCTTGGCCAGACCAAATATCCATTCTGGAAGATGGTGCATCTTGCTGCTCACGCCATCGTCAGCTTCTCGGAACGGCCGCTGCGCCTGGCGCTCTGGGGTGGCTTGGCCATTTCTGCGCTGGCCGTCGCCTTTGGTGCGTTTGCAATTTATGCCTGGGCTTTTGAAACCGGCGTTGTTGCCGGCTGGACCTCGACCGTGATGATTGTATCGCTCCTGTGCGGCATCAACCTTTTCATGACCGGCGTAGTCGGGATGTATGTCGGAAGCATCCACGCTGAAGTGAAACGGCGCCCACTTTACGTGATCGATCGCCTCACCGGCTTCGACCGGGCGATGCCTGCCGTTCCCGTCAAGAACCGACGATCGTCTCGAAAATCCCGGATTGGAGTGCCGGCCAATGTCCGAACTCTTCGACAGTTATAGATCGATCTATGACGAGACAGTCCAGGGATCGATCCGATTTTCAGGGCTTAAGCACGACTTCTTTCTTAAGGCCAAGGCCGAGTTTCTGCGACGCGTTGTGGTTGAACGAGGGCTGGGCCCTGATGGCTCGGGTGTGCGGGCGCTTGATGTCGGCTGCGGCGTAGGCGTTCTCCATCCATTTCTCAAAGGCGCCTTCGCGTCCCTGGACGGCTGCGACATCTCGCCGGACTCCATCCTGCGTGCCAGGGAGGAAAATCCTGGCGTCATGTACAAGGTCTGCTCCAGCCTGACCCTGCCATACGACAACGGCGTCTTCGATCTGGCCTTCGCCAGCTGCGTCGTCCATCATGTACCGCCAGCTTCCTGGCTTGAGTTCGTACGCGAGATGCGGCGCGTCCTTCGCCCGGGCGGTGTCGCCTGCATCATCGAGCATAATCCCTATAACCCGCTGACGCGTCTGGCTGTGTTCCGGTGTCCCTTCGACCGAGATGCCGTGCTGCTCAGCGCAGCCAAAACAGCGTCACTCTTGCAGATGACAGGCTTCACGAACATCCGGTCCGAGCACTTCCTGCTGCTGCCGTCAGGCAGACCGTTTGCCCGAAACATCGAGCGCATGCTCGCCCGCGTGCCGTTGGGAGCACAGTATGTGTCTAGTGCGCGTGCCTGAGCACCTGCCTCCCGGCGACGCGCTCACGCTGCTGGCACGCTTCGGCATGGTCGGCATCTCTGCCACAATTCTGTATGCCGCTTTGGTTGCCGCTTTTTCCAAATCGCAACTGCTCGGTTTCACGCCCATCCAGGCTTCGCTTGGGGCATATGCCGCAGCCGCCTTGTTTTCGTATCTCGCGCACAAATACCTGACGTTCGTGTCGGGCCGGTCGCATCGAACCGCAGCGCCACGTTTTCTCCTGCTGGCGGCAACAGGCTTTGCCATTGCCTATGGCGCGCCGGCACTTATGACGGTGAAGCTGGGCTTGCCGCTCGTCGTTCCCGTCCTGATTACGTGCCTGCTCGTTCCCACCATCAATTTCTTCGTCCTTGACCGGTGGGTTTTTGCCGATCGCTGTCCCGGTCGGCAGGGCAACCGCTCCCGCCAGCGGCGATAATACTTAAACGGCGTCCAGTCGAAACGACACCAATTTGATGGAGCGTTTGTAAATGCTGCTGGCGGCCTTGCTGGGCGGGATCCCGTCGAGATAGTCAAACGTCATCTCGAACGTGCTGGCGTTCGAAAAAGCTGCGTGCGGAATGAAGAACGAGACGGTCATGGGTTGCTTGCCCGACAGCGTAACCTTATGCACGGATACGCCATGGACTGAGATAATCACCCTCTGGGTCATCTGTGGCGGACGAACGACAGCGGCCATTTGTAGCGTTGCCTTTAGGCCGTCGCGAAGCGGCGGTATCTGCAGGCGGAGCCGCGAGGTTTCACCCAGCGAATGCGTGCCGTCGGCTGCTGGCCCCGACCAGCCACAAACTTTCATGCCGGAAGCCCGTTTGGCGCCGTCGGACCGGAAGGACACTGTCTGGCCGAGTGAGTAGATGCCAACGGTATCGCGGTTGAGGCAGGTTGTCGTGCGGTCGATGTAATAGGCCCGATAGTCGGGGTGGACATTCGGATGGAGAGCCAGCGCAAGGATGAGGATTTCTGACACGGCCAAAGCCGCGGCGAGCGCGTAACACCCAAGCGAGATCGCGCGTGCGTAGGGGTTGCCGACGTCAGACCAAAGCAAGGTAGCCCCCAATCCATGCCACTGTCATGAAATAGCAGGCGACCAGAAAGAGAAACAAAGCGGCTATCCAGGTCAGTTTCGATGCCGACAGCAAGAACGCCATCAACAGTATCAGAGGCGCAAGCCCAATGACGTATCTGACCATGGAGGCCAGATTCGTAATCAATGGCACGACAATGCTGATCGCGCAAAAGATACCAGCGCCATATTGCTTGCGAGCCATCAGCACGACTGATAGCGCCAGCCCGGCGATTGCCGCGAGCGCACTCCATTGCGGCGCCGTGGGCAGCCACCCGGTCTTGGGAAACGCTGAGAGGCCGTCCCACAGAAACAGGATCGGGTTCCCAGCCACTCGTCCAAAGGCGCGTTGGACGTGCAGGAACGCAAAGCCGTCGCCGACAGTGACATACAAAAACAGGATGTAAGCGAACAAGCCGGCAGGCGAGATCAAGATAGCGACGAGCAGATCCGGCCGACCGAGCACCCAACGAGGAAAGGAGAGTGGTGAGCCGCCCCCTTTCCGATGCTGTTGGAACATTTCAATGACGGTCGCAAAGACGACAAGGACCCCAACAAGCCGCGTTGCCGAGAGGAGCGCTGACGAGATGCCAGCGGCGGGATAGCTGGAGCGTTTGAGTGCCAGGAAAACGCTCGAGGTCAGGAGCACGAAAAGAGGTTCGGAAAGGAAAGTGGTGAAGTGGAAGGAGAACGGGCCACTAAGCAAAAAAGCGCAGTACAGCACATAGGCCTGCATGTTCTTCTTCAGCAGCGGCCATGCCACCAGACATGCGGCGTAGCTGCATGCAAGTGAAGCGACGGTTGCGACCACTATCGTGGGGAAAGGAAAAATCGCTCGGATCACCGCTACCAGCAACGGGTAGAATGGAAAGAAGCCCCATCGTCCGACATTGCTTTGGTTCGGGATGGGAAAGCGCTCGTAGCCGCGTTCGGAAATGTCCACATACCAGTGGCAATCCCATCGGCAGAGCGCACGAGCATAAGACTCGAAGCCTGGCTCTGCCAATGTTGAAGCAACAGCGGCATAACGGATGGCAAGGCCAGTGAAACCGAACAGGAGCGGGACTGCCACCACCGCTGCCGCTACCATGTGGCGCCTGTTGATCGTCGGGCCGTAGTCGGGGAAAATCTCGAACTGCTCTGCGCCCTTCATCGAC
>NZ_RZQP01000183.1:0-12799 GCF_003998165.1 Mesorhizobium sp. M7A.F.Ca.US.007.01.2.1
ACTTTCGGCTCGCCGCCATTGCCGGCGAGCCGAAAGTGTCGCGCGATTTTGTCCACGGTCTCAGGCATCCGCTCAAACCCTGAGCCCAGGACAATGGCGGCGCCGCGATCCGCAGGATCAAGGATCCGCAGTTGCTGGCCGATGATTGCGCCGAACTCGGCATCCCGCATCCGCAACTGCGATGGGACCAGCCGCCTGACCCGGAGAACTGGGTGGTCAAGACCGCGGGCGGCGCCGGCGGCGGACACGTCAGACGAGCAGCCGGAGAAAGCCCGACCGCCGGCCGCTACTTCCAGCGCTTCGTTGCCGGTCGCAGCATCTCGGCCCTGTTCGTCGGCAATGGTCAAACCGCGCACCTCGTGGGTTTCAGCCACCAATGGACGTCTCCCGCCCCCACAGCGCCCTATCGCTACGGCGGCGCCGTACGGTTGAGACGCTTCGATCGCAGACAGGCGGCGGTCATCGGCGGCTGGCTCTCAAGTCTGACGCGGCGCGCCGGCCTGCTTGGATTGTGCAGCGCCGATCTGATCCGCGGACCGGATGGCTACACGTTCATCGAGATCAATCCGAGGCCGGGCGCCACCCTCGACATTTTCGACGATGTTGACGCGCCATTGATCGAAGCGCATGTGCGAGCCGCGACGGGTCAGGTCTTCCGCTTGCCGCGCTTCGTCGATTCGATGGCGTCGATGGTGACCTACGCCGCGACGCCAATCACTCACTTTCCGTCGATTGCCTGGCCTGAATGGACAGCGGACCAACAGTCGGCTGGCACCCGTCTGATTGCCGGCGACCCTGTCTGCACGGTCTTCGCGCGCGGTCCGAGCGCCCAATCGACCAAGCGGCTCATCAAGGGACAAGCCAGCCAATTGCAACTCCAATGGGAAGGAGACCGGACATGAAAGACGGTTCGGCATTCCTGAACGACAATGCACAGCGCATCGTTGACGGCATGATCGGCGACGCCGAACGCCTGCGCATCGTCGTTTCCAGGGGGCCATTGGGCGAGCGCCTGATCGATGCCGGCGCCAAGACCGTCGGCAGCGTCGAGGCCGGGATGCGCATGGCTGAGGCGGCGATGGGCGGTCTCGGCAGCGTTTCGGTGTTCATGGATCGCGCGTCACAGCAATGGCCGTTCACCGTCGAAGCGCGATCTTCGCAGCCGGTGCTGGCCTGCCTGGGCAGCCAGTATGCGGGCTGGAACCTGTCTGGCCAGGACTATTTCGCGATGGGATCTGGGCCGGCGCGGGCCCTCGCCCGGGTCGAACCGCTGTTCGAGACACTTTCCTATCGCGACATCGCATCTTCCGCGGTGCTTATCCTTGAGACGGCCGAACCGCCTCCCCGCGCGATCGTTGAGAAAGTGGGCAAGGCAACTGGACTGGCGACGGAAAAGCTCACCTTCCTCTACGCGCCGACACAAAGCCTTGCCGGCGGCGTGCAGATCGTGGCGCGCGCGCTTGAGGTTGCCCTGCACAAAATCAACGATCTCAAATTCCCGCTGGAGAACGTTGTCGACGGCATCGGAACGGCGCCGGTCCCCGCCCCCCATCCGGATTTCCTGACCGCTATGGGCCGAACCAACGATGCCATCATCTATGGCGGCAGCGTCCAGCTCTTCGTCAAAGGATCGGCGAAGGAGGCTGGCAAACTCGCGGAAAAACTTCCCAGCAGCGCCTCACGGGACTACGGCCAACCCTTCGCCGAGATATTCACGCGGTTCAAGGGCGATTTCTATGCCATCGACCCGTTGCTGTTCAGCCCGGCTGAAGTGATCGTGACAGCGATCGAAACCGGCGATACTTTTCGCGCCGGTCGGCGTGATCTGAAGATGCTCGAACGGAGTCTCGGCTAGGGCATGGCGGTGCAAAGGGATTCGTCTGTCATTCGCCCGCCCGGCGACTGCCTTCCGTGCAGCCCTGCCGCGGACGCTGCCATGAGGGCGTGGAATCGCTCGCGCCGCCGACATTCCCGCACCCGAGAGGCCACATGATCCCTCGCATCCTGATCGTCAGCGACAAAGTGGACACCGGCTCCAACGGCCTGGCGGCAGGACTTGGTCGGGGGGGCGCCGCCGTTACAGCCGTGCCGCTGGCGGCGATCGCATTCGATACCAGCAGCCCGAGCGGACTTACGATCCCCGGCTTCGGCGGCACGCTGCCCGACGCCGTGCTCGTCCGTTCGATCGCCGCCGGATCGTTTGAAGCGGTTACCCGGCGCCTCGGGGTGCTGCACGCGTTAAGCAGACTGTCGGTTCCCGTATGGAATTCCGCGCAGGCGATCGAGCGCTGCGTCGACAAGTCGATGACGACATTCCTCCTGAAAAATGCCGGCCTGCCTACGCCACGCACCTTTGCCGTAGAAGGACTTGCCGTCGCCGAGGAGGTCGCGGCGCAAGAGCTTCCGCGGGGATCGCTGGTGCTGAAACCATTGTTCGGGGCGCAAGGCCGCGGCATAAAGCTGATCCGCACGCTCTCGGACCTGCCGGCCGCAGAAGAGGTGAACAGCGTCTACTACCTTCAGCAATATGTGTCGCGTGCCGGTCCGCCTTTCCGGGATTTCCGCGTGTTTGTCTGCGCCGGAGAGACCGTGGCGATGATGAGCCGCATCAGCGACGACTGGATCACGAACGTCAACCGGGGTGGCGTGCCGGAACAGGTTTCCGAACATGGCAAGGCGGAACTGGCATCGCTGGCCGTCGCTGCGTCAGCCGCGGTCGGCGCGGATTTTGCCGGCGTGGACATCGTGCGGGCTGACGACGGCAATCTGTTCATACTCGAAGTGAACAGCATGCCCGCATGGTCGGGATTGCAGTCGGTGGTCGCCGTGAACATCGCCGAAGCAATCGCCGATGCCTTGCTGAAACTTCTGGCCGACCGCGCCGAGGCGGCCGCCGCACCGCGGCCCTACCGTTTTGCCGCGCCTGCGAATTCGTGAGGGCGGGCAAGGTGGTGCTTTCGCGTGAACGCCTCCGGGCCAGCTATAAGAATGCCTGCAGGATGGAGATCGAAGCCCTAAAGCCGGGCAACGTCCATCTGTTCGCCGACGGACACGGCATGTCCGCCGCCCAGTTCATGACAAGTGCGGAGGTTTCCTCCGGGCCGCTGACCGATCCTCGTCTGCCGGTCGGGCAGCGGATGCTGGAGGCGGTGCGCGCGACACGACTGGCGGTCGCAACCAACACCAATCTCGGAATCATCCTTCTGGCAGGGCCTCTGATATGCGCCGCCGAAATGGGCGGTGACAGACTGCGTGACAATCTCGATTCGCTGCTTCGGGCTTTGAGCGTGCAGGATACCAAGGCGGTATTCGAGGCGATCGTCACGGCCGCGCCAGGCGGCCTCGGAGAAGCCGCCAACGATGTGCGGCAGGAGCCGAAGGTCCATTTGCTGGACGCGATGAGGGAGGCTGCCGACCGCGACATGATCGCTCGCCAGTACAGCAACTGTTTCGGCGACGTGTTCGGGGTCGGGCTCGCCGCGCTGGATGGAGCGTTGGCACGTGAAGAAGACGGCATGTGGCCGACGGTGTTCGTCTACATGGCCTTTCTCGCCGGCTTCCCCGACAGCCATGTGATGCGCAAGCACGGCGTTCACGTCGCAAATCAGGCGCGGCAGGAAGCCGTTGCCGTTCAGGCGGCGCTCCATGCCGAGGGCGACGAACCGTCGCGCATTCGTCTGCTCATGGAGTTCGACCGCCGGCTGAAGGCCGACAACATCAACCCCGGCACCTCGGCCGACCTCACCGTGGCTACTCTTTTAGTCCACACCCTCGCCCTCACCTTGCATAATCGCGGCGTTGGTGCTTGACTTCCAAAAGCGGAAGCTGTGCTTCCGCGGCTATCTAGCCAACCGGTCCGGGCAAATCCGGACGCTGCCAACAAGGATAGCTGTCCATCGAGCGCCTGCTCGGTTGCAGCGTCCGTGGACATCATAATTGTGTCTTGGAGGAAATTGGCATGGCAAAAATATCAAAGGTTATGATCGGTGAATCGCTGGTGGGAGACGGCAACGAAGTCGCGCATGTCGACCTGCTCATCGGCCCGCGGGGGAGCGCGGTCGAAACGGCATTTTGCAACGCGCTTACCAACAACAAGGACGGCTTTACTTCGCTTTTGGCGGTGATCGCGCCCAATCTTCAATGCAAACCCAACACCGTGATGTTCAACAAGGTCACGATCAAGGGTGCCAAACAGGCGGTCCAGATGTTCGGCCCGGCGCAGCACGCCGTGGCAAAGGCCGTGCAGGACAGCGTTGCGGACGGGACCATTCCGGCCAACGAAGCAGACGACGTGTTCATCTGCGTCGGGGTATTCATCCATTGGGACGCGGCGGACGACGCCAAGATCCAGAAATACAATTACGAGGCGACAAAGGAAGCCATCCAGCGCGCCGTTGCAGGAACCCCGACCGCCGCCGAAGCAACGGCCCAGCGCGACAAGGTCAAGCATCCGTTCGCAGCCTAGACAAGAGACAGCCCCGCACAGGAAAAACCCTCTTCTGAGACGGATGGTCTGTTGCGCCGGCTGAAAAAGGTTCTGGGCTTTTGAAACGTCAGCTCCCGAAGGGCGCACGCCCTTCGGGAGCTGACGAGCAACGACGATCAGGCGCCGAGTGACGCGAGGTGGCCGGGCGTGAGCGTAGCGTTGTGCAATGAGGTTGCGACCAGTGCCGCGGCGACGCCCATGGCGGACAAGGCCCTGATGTCGTTCTCGTCGCGGACACCGCCGGCCGCAATGACAGCGCGATTTCCGGCCTTGGCCTTGACCTCCTGCAAACGCCCGAAGTCGGGACCGGCGGCCGCACCGACCTTGGCCAGCGTCATGACAATCACCTTTTGCGGCCAAAGCTCGGGCTCATCGAGAAGAGAACGCGGCCCGCAAAAACTATCGCCGACGAAATCAAGGGACAGGATGAGATCGGGATGATCGCGAAAACGCCGCAGCAACATGTCGTCTCGCTGCGATTCAGAGCCCAGAACAGGAGACAGCGAGCGTTCGGCAAGCGCCGCCAAAAGTGTCTTTTCGTCGGCCACGCCGGCATCGACCCAAAGTTCCGGCGGCTCCGCCATCGTCCTCAGCCGGGCGAGTGCGTCGCTGTTTGGCGCTCCGCCTTCGATAGCGTCCAGATCTGCGATGTAGAAGGTGGAAAAAGGATAAAGCCCACGCAGTCCTTCAGCGACCGCGACCACATCAGGGCTTCGGCTGAGCGGCGTAACGATCGGCCTGTAGCGATCGCGTTTTCCCTGCTGGGCGCGAACCACCACGCCGCCTTTCAGGTCGAGAACCGGAATGATACGCAACGCTTTTTTCACCGACCAATTGCCACCGTCATGAAAGCTTGAAGCGTGGAAAAAAGAAAGGGCATCATTGCCGGTTTCGACATTGGCGGCGCGCATCTGAAGGTGACCCGCGCACAAGACGGTCGCATCGTCGAGGCGGCAACGATCGCAACGCCGCTCTGGCAAGGGCTGGACAAGCTGGCTTCAGCCCTCGACGAAACGGCTCCGATCTACGCGGGTGCGGATCTCAACGCATTCACCATGACGGGCGAACTGTCGGACATCTTTCCGTCCCGCGATGCCGGCGTGGCGGCTCTGCTGGGTCAGATTTCCACCCATTTCCCCGCAGACAAAAAGCTGGTCTATGCCGGACCATCCGGTTTCGTCGGAGTCGAGCGGGCAGCGCAGCTGACCGCCGATGTGGCTTCCGCCAATTGGCACGCGACAGCCTTGTTGGTGGCAAAACTCGCCGGCGATGCCCTGTTCGTCGACATGGGCTCCACCACCACCGATATTATCGCCATCAAGAACAGCGCCGTGGCCAATGACGGCTACACCGATGCCGGACGGCTTCTAACCGGCGAATTGGTCTATACCGGCTTTACCAGGACATTCCTGTTCGGCGTAGCCTCGTCGGCTCCCGTCCATGGCAGGCTAACGCCGCTGATGAACGAATATTTCGCCTCGATCGCCGACGCTCACCGCATCCTGGGCGTGCTCGACGAGGACGACGACAGGCACCCTCCCGCCGACGGCAAGGAAAAGACCGTGGACGGCTCGATCGCGCGGCTGGCGCGCATGGTGGGGCGCGACGCCACCGACCTCACCCCGCCGGAATGGGGTGAAGTCGCGCGCTGGTTCAGCGAGCAGCAACTGCGCAAAGTGCACGATGCAGCCGCGCTGGTTGCCGGAACCCTGTCTCGGGACGTCCCGATCGTCGGCGCCGGAAGCGGTCGCTGGCAGATCAGGCGGCTGGCCGAACGCATGGAACGCAGTTACGTCGATTTCGCCGACATCATCCCCGCCGATGACACTGTTCGCGGGCAAGCGAGCAGCGCGGCACCCGCGTCCGCGGTAGCGCTTTTGGCGGCATATCCTTCGTAAGCAGGTTGCGGCGCTCGCGCCTATGCTCGCGGGTCCTCGCTACCCGAACCTTTGGCGGTCAAGTGATCGCTGATACGCTGCATCAGCCAGCCCCAGGCTTCCTTTTCGCCCTCGCCTGCGGTCTTTTCGATGGCAATTGAAAGGTAGGCAATTTCCGCCTCGATCTTGTCGCGCGGCAGCATGCCGAGCCGGCTGACCAGGATGGCCAGCTCAAGCACCGCCGCCTTGGCTCGGTTGAGGCCGGTGAACGGCGCGAGCGTTTCCTCCCGCACCACGCGGCAGAAATGGCGGGGGCGCACACCATTGTCATCGACCGCCCGGACTTCGAGGCCCGAATACGCCAGCGCCGCCTCGAGCCTCGGCACCGGAAACCCGTCAACCGGAACGGTTGGCCAATGCTTGCGGCCTGTCAGGCAGCCGGCAAAGACACGCACGTCGTCAGTATAATTGGCGATGGCGAACGGCACTTCGGCGAGATTGTCGAGCGTGACCGACGGCCGGAACGGCGCGATAACCCAACCGTCATTCTCGGCAATGATGCCAATCGGCGCGATGTGGACGTTGCCTGCCTTATTGACCGTCGTGATGATCGATTCGCGAATGTAGGGCATGATCCTAGCGCTCTTTCCTTGCGCGGAGCGTCTTGCCCGGCTCGGCAAGACGGGTACGGTCGGTTTCGGGTGCCGGCGCGGCAACGCCCCATGCGAGCGGCTCGTCCTGCACATAACGCTTGCCGAGCCGCCACGCGATCTCCGCCTTCATCAGTTCCGCGCCGAGGTAAAAAGCGTGTGCGCCGTCGGCGTTGACGTCCAGCCCGGCAAAAAGTTCGAACGCATCCGTGGCAACCGCATGCCCTTTGCTATTGAAAACATGGATGCCGTCCTCCGCTACCGCGATCCGGAAGTTGGCATCGCGCACCTGGGCCGCCAATGCCTCGATATCGTCGGTTGAGGCTGTGAAAGGCTTGCGATCGTGGACCTGCAACAGGCCTGGGTGATAGCCGCGCGGCAACGCGCCGTCCGTGCAAGCAGCCAACATGACGCGGCGGGCGATATCGTGCTCCTCGATCGTCCGCACCGTGTGTGGGCTGACATGCACCGCCAGCACGTTCCGGATCCGGAGTTCCGAGCAGAGCCCCGCTAGCACGGCTGTAACGCCGGAACTGTCGGCGTCGGTCAATTCGGTGAGATTGCCGGTGCCCATCAGCAATTCGATGTCCGGCCAACGGCGCCGCGCCTCGATGAAGCGCCCGAGTGAAACGGCGAAGCCGAAATGGATCGGGTCGAGCACGGGATCGGCAATGAAGGCGACGCCGGCCTTTTGTGCCGCGGTAATCGCCCGGCCGAGCGAATCCAGATCGCCGGGGATGGAGGGTATCAACACTGCCGTAGCCCGATGGTCGAAGATCAACGGCAGCGTGTTCTCATCGAGGCTGAGAAGATAGTCCGCGCCGGCGTGCGCACCGATCGACAGTTCGTCTGCGCTGGCCGAATCGACGCTGACCACAAACCCCTGTGCCTTGAGTGCCCGCACTGCCTCAGCCAGCAACGGAAACGGCGTCTCCGGCAGGCAGCCCAGATCGATGACATCCGCGCCGGCCGCAGCCAGCATCGAGGCCCTCGCCATCAGGGCCTCGACCGACAGCATCGGCGCATCGACGATCTCGGCGAAGATGCGCATATCGTGACGCGTCAGATCGGGCGGTTTGCCCGCCCGGCCAAGGAAGGCCGGAAGGTCGGCGATCTCGTCGGGGCCGCGCACAAAGGGCACGCCGAAATGCTCCGACAGGTGTTCGATGTTTCCCCGATAGCGTCCGGGCAGGATGACGCGGTCGACGTCTCCTGTCAGAGTGAGCCGACGCTTCACGATGTCCTCGCTCATCAGCGCGGCGACCTTGACGCCGACGTCGACGATTTCCCACGCGAATTCGGTTCTGCCCAGCCCGGTCAGCAGCCGTTCCAGCCGCGCCTTGGCCAGATGGCCGGTAAGAAAAACCAGCCGCTCAGCCATCGCTTGCGAGTTCGGCCTGGCGCCGTGTGAGCGAGGCTTCGAGATCAGCGAGCGACTCGACCACCAGGGTCCGCTCGAAACTCTTCAACTGTTTGGTATTTTCCAGGTCGATCCTGCGCGGATAGACCTTGACCAGTCCGTGCGGTGCCTGGGTTTCGAGTTCCGGCGCAGTGTCGCAAGCAAAGACGATGGCTGGCACACGGCACTTTCCCGCTTGAGCAAAGACATTGGTAGCGAGCGTGTCGGAAATGCCATGCACGCATTTGGCGACCGTGTTGGAAGTGGCCGGCGCCACCACGACCGTGTGATAGACACCGTGGTAGAATTCGCCGACCGGGATCGCGCTTGCGGTCTTGTCGTGCAGCACGCGCGTCGTCTCCGGGAAATCAAGTTTAAGCTTGTACATGCGCAGGACTTCGTTGGCGGCCTTAGACACGAAGACATCGCAATGTTCGAGCTGGCGAACAAGTGCGAAGCTCTCCGTAAAAAAATGCCCGGAACCCGTCAAAACCCACGCCCAGCGCGGCACATGCAGCTTCACCATCGGCTATCCCGCCTTCTTTGCCGACGACCCTGTTGAAGCCACTATCCGGATGCCGGGCAGCTTGCCCGACGCGAGCATCGCGCCGGCCCCGGCAGCATCCTTCGGACCGGCGAGATGGAAATCGATGCCGTCGGGCAGCATGGCGGCAAAGCCTGGGTCGACAATGCCTCGGGCCCTCAGGCTGTCAGCGGTATCGCTGTCGAAGAATGCACCGGTCTGCTTGACAAGCAACAGCGCGTTTGCGCCAAGCTTGCCGGCAAGCCAGGCGGACAGAGAATCGGAGGTAATGTCCCAGGAGGCCGGAACATCCAGCGCCGCCAGTGCCAGTGACGACGGCAGCCACACCGGAATCTTCCCCGCCTCCAACACTCGCCCGATCTCGTCCAGCGACCGTGCCGGCGCCAGCCTTTCGTCCCGGTCGAGGATGACATGGCCGAACTGCTCCATGGCCAGGATCGCCATGGCATGAGCGGCGGTGTCGGAAAACTCCATGCTGGTCTGCGTCTCGCGCACATGATCGGCAAAGAGCCCGCCGCCGGGCACGATGACGATCGGCAGCCTGGAACCCGCCAGCGCTGCGATCCAGCTCTTCATCTCCGCCGCATGGGCCGTGCTGCCGCCAAGCTTGACGATGGCCCGTCGAAGCATTTCGGGGCGCTCCTGGCGCGGCCGGAAAACAACGCTTCGGTCTTTTCGGCCAGCAATGCCGGAGGCAGCACCGCGTCCCGCCGATTGGCGCTTGCGTTCGATCTCAACGCCGACGCCGCCAGGGCCGAGCTCGAGCTTTTCCACCCTAACCGTGACGCGCACGACACGCTGGTTCTCCAGCACGTGCGCTGCCACCTGCTCGGCCAAAGCCTCGCTGAGCTGGATATGGCCCCGCGCGACGATGGTGCGAATGCCGTCCATGATGATGTCGTAGGAGAACACATGGCGCATGTCCTCGGGATGGTCGGTGATTTGCAGCACGTCGGCGATCACATCAAAGCGCACTTTTTGAGTATGGCCATGCTCGAAGCTGTAGGCACCGATCTGGACCGGCAGAACAAAATCCCGCACAAAAATCCTGTCCGTGCCCAGTGTCGGGTCGGTGTCCGGCGAATAGCCTCTCGCTGCCAACAGGCGATAGTCGATACTCGATTGATCGCCGGTCCCGGATTCCGCTGGGATCAACTCGCGAATCTGCGAGACCGCCTCGGCGCTGATCGAACTCGTGCGACCGGAATGGCCACACAGCGCCCCCCGAAAGCCGAGAAAATCGGGAGCGAAAGGCAATAGGCGCGGAATGTCCGGAGCTTCCAGCGATCCACTCAGGCCGACCATCAGACCGAGCGATTTCGTTCGATCGACGAATCCCGGAATACGCTCCGGCGGCAGATGATCGAGCAGCCGGCCCTTCCCCTTTTGCGCGGTATCAACCATCACGCCGTGGAAGCGATGCCTGGCGAACATCGGCAGAAGCTCGAAGTCCGGCGCCAGATCGGCAAACAGCACGGCAATCAGCTTCGTTCGTGCGGCGAGAGGTTCAAGCGCCTGTGCGCAGGCAGAGATATTTGCCGAAGGAAAAAATCCGATCTTCACATAGTCGACACCGGTCGCCGCGATCTCTTCGGCCTTGATGCGGATCGTTTCGGGTTCCATCGGCAGGTCGCCGCAGACAGCGCTGACCGGAGCCCGACCCGCGATGAAAGAGATCGTTCGGAGCATGGTTTCCATGGACACCGCGCCCAGGGCTCCCGCCTTCGGGTTCTTCAGGTCGACGATATCGACACCTCCAGAAAGAGCGATCTCCGCCTCTTCGATGCCGGTGACGCTTGCCAGCATTCTGGTCATTTGAACAGTTTCTCCAGTTTGGAGGACAAGACGCTTTTATAGAGGCGGTCGATCCCCCTGCGCCACGTCTCGCCGGTGTTGCCATGCGAATCGACGCTGGCGACCTTCCGCACCGTTCTGGCAGGCGCGAAAAGTCGTCCTATAGGGTTTGATAAATTTTGCGGGTCGGCTAAGTTGATCATGGGCACCTTGACTTGGCGCGGGTCCGGCAACCGTCGAACCTCTGCGCAAGAACGGGTAATTACTATCGATGACGAGCGCGGTGCCAGGCACTCTCGCTGCCTTTTTGTGCTTTTTTTCCCTGACCGTCAACGTTTCCGACGCGACAGGCCAAGAAACGGTGGCGAAGCCGGAAAAAAAGATAACTGAAATCAAGATAGGCTATTTGCGGGCCTACGCACCGCAATTGACGCTTTCCATGCTCGACCTGCCGCCACGTGACGAAGGTGTCGCCGGTGCCGAGGTGGCGATCGGCGACAACAACACGACGGGAAAGTTCACCAACCAGAAATTCAGCCTCGACGTGACCGAGGTCAAGCCCGACGGCGACGCGGTTCAGGCATTCGAAGGCATGATCGCCAAGGGCGACCGCTATGTGGTCGCCGATCTTTCAGCCAAACAATTGCTGTCGATCGCCGACATCGCCCGCGACAAAGGCGTGCTGATCTTCAACGTCGGCGCCACCGACGACAGCCTTCGCGAGGAGGACTGCCGCATCAACGTTTTCCATATCGCGCCGACGCGCAGCATGCTGGCCGACGCGCTGGCGCAGTATCTCATGGTGAAGAAGTGGCCGAATTGGGTGCTGCTCTATGGATCGCATGAGCAGGATCATCTCTACGCCGATGCGCTGCGCCGCGCGGCAACCCGCTTCGGCGGCCAGATCGTCGCCGAGAAGGAATTCAAGGATACCGGCACAGCCAGGCGCACCGACACCGGCGCCACGCAGATACAGCAGCAGATTTCCGTGTTCACGCAAGACCTGCCGGAGCATGACGTGGTGCTTGTCGCCGACGAAAGCGAGGTTTTCGGCACCTACGTGCCCTACCGCACCTGGACGCCGCGGCTGGTCGCCGGCACGGCCGGTCTGGTTGCATCGTCATGGCATCCCGCCAGCGAACAATGGGGCGGCATCCAGATGCAGAGCCGCTTCCTGAAGACGACGAGCCGGCGGATGCTCTCCAAAGACATGTCGGCCTGGACCGCGGTGCGTGCGGTCGGCGAGGCGACCACGCGCACCAAGGGCGACGATGCGAAAAAGATCAGCGACTATATACGCTCTGACGATTTTTCGGTTGCTGCTTTCAAGGGGCAGAAGCTGACCTTCCGCAAATGGAACCTCCAGCTTCGCCAGCCGATCTTGCTTGGCGACACCAAGTCGGTCGTCTCGACATCGCCACAGGAGGGCTATCTTCACCAGGTCTCCGAACTCGACACTCTCGGTGTCGATCAGCCGGAAACGAAATGCGCTCTCAAGTAGAGTCAATCGGGAGGAATTTGCGTGCAGAAACGAGCTTGCGCATTCGCCATTCTCGCGGCCGGCTTCACGGCCAGCCCGGCATCGGCCTATACGGCTTACGTGTCCAACGAGAAGGACAACACGATGACCGTCGTCGACACGGCGACGATGCAGGTGGTGAAGACCGTCGAAGTCGGCCAGAGACCTCGCGGCATCACCATCTCGCATGACGGCAAATTCGTCTATCTATGCGCCAGCGATGACGACACGATCCAAATCATCGACACCGCGACACTTGAAATCGTCGGTACGCTGCCATCCGGCCCCGATCCCGAATTGTTCGTCCTCTCGCCCGACGGCAAGACGCTTTATGTCGCCAATGAGGACGACAATCTCGTCACCGCCATCGACGTCGAAAGCAAGCAGGTCCTGGCCGAGATACCAGTCGGCGTGGAGCCGGAAGGCATGGGTGTCAGCCCCGACGGCAAGACCATGGTCAACACCTCGGAAACCACCAGCATGGCGCATTTCATCGACACCGGCACGCATGAGGTGACGGACAATGTGCT
>NZ_RZQP01000184.1:0-12769 GCF_003998165.1 Mesorhizobium sp. M7A.F.Ca.US.007.01.2.1
CTTGTCGAGGAAGGCGCGCAGCCGGTCGAGCTCTTCTTCTTCGCACAACTCCTCGGCGCCGACCGTCTCGTCGAAAGCGGTGGTGAAGACCTTGTAGTCGATCTCTTTCGGCAGATTGGTGAAGGGATTGTCGTTGCGGCGCGCTTCGCCGGGTGTTTCGGCATCGGCGTCGTCATCGTCGGACAGATCGTCGGCGGTGGCGTCGGAGGCTTCCGTCTCGGCCGACTGTTCGTCATCGGCGGAAGCTTCGGCATCCTCGGACTGCGACTGCTCGGAGCCGGAATCCTCTTCGCCGCCCTCCTCGCTCTGCTCCTCGCCTTGCGGCTGGTTGTCATCATTGTCCTCGGAATCTTCCGTCTCCTGGTCGTCGCCGAGTTCCTCGGCCATTTCCATGGAGGCCAGCATCTCGCGCACGACCCGGGCGAACGCCTGCTGGTCGCCGAGCTTGGCCGACAATCCGTCGAGGTCGGCCTTGGCCTTCTCCTCGACCCAGGGGCGCCAAAGTTCGACCAGCCGCTCGCCGCTTTTCGGGATCGGACGGCCGGTCAGCTTCTCGCGCACCATCAGGGCAAGAGCTTCCTCGATCGGCGCGTCGGCCTTGTCCTTGATGTCGACGAGGTTGGCCTTGGCGTATTTGTCCTCCAGCATCGAGCCGATATTGTCGGCGACGCCCTGCATGGCGCGTGAGCCTATCGCCTCGACGCGGGCCTGCTCGACCGCGTCATAGATGGCGCGGGCCGCCTTGCCTTCCGGCGCCAGCTTGGTGTGGATGCGCACATCATGGCAGGCGCGCTTCAGCGCCATGGAATCGCCGAGGCCGCGGGTGATCGCGATATCGGTCTTCGATGCCTTCTTGGGCAGCTCCGGCAAGCGCGCGCGGCTGCCGGCGAGCGCCGGCCGGTCCTTGGCGAAACCGACTTCCAGTTCCTTGTCGCCGGCAATGGCGCGCATGCAGACGGTGACGGCACGCTTGAAGCTGTCGGCTTCAGAGCCCGTCTTCGACTTGTTGCGCGTGTTGTCGCCCGGACCCGCCATCATCTATCTCTATTGTACCGCTGGCCGCTGGCCAAGCTGAGTGCGCAGGAGGCCGATAATCTCTTCGACCGAGATCGTAAAATAGCCGCCTTTCCCACTGTCATATGCCTGTCTCCAATGACTGTATCCGTGGTCAAACCCGTCGGGAATTGGACGAACACCCTCAAGTTCAACCAGACTTTCTCTCAGTACGTCAGCCGCTACAGGGAGGTGAGGGATTGTTTGCAGCTGCTTTCCGTCATTAGGTATCGGCGCGTCAGAGACTGAGATCGATACGATCGGCTGACTTTCGCCTTCCAGATAATCGACAGCGCCTATGATCACACGCGAGGATACTGGTGTCGCGCCGTGATACGTCCAAGTCTGCCCAGGTTTGAGTGGTTGGTTCTGGGCCATGGCTGCCTGACTGAGACCAAAGCAGAGGAATACAAGACTCCATAGGAACGTCCGGTGGGTCGTTCCCATGGAGCGGTCTTAGCCCAGCACCACGTTGGCGGCGCTCTCGGGCAGATCCTCGCCGAAGGCGCGCTGGTAGAACTCGGCCACCACCGAGCGCTCCAGTTCGTCGCACTTGTTGAGGAAGGTCAGCCGGAACGCCATGCCGATATTGCCGAATATCTCGGCATTCTCTGCCCAGGTGATCACCGTGCGCGGGCTCATCACGGTCGACAGATCGCCGTTGATGAAGGCCGAGCGCGTCATGTCGGCGACGCGCACCATCTTGTTGACGATGTCCTTGCCCTTGCCGTCGCGATAGTGCTTGGCCTTGGCCAGCACGATGGCGACTTCATTGTCGTGCGGCAAATAATTCAGCGTGGTGACGATCGACCAGCGGTCCATCTGGGCCTGGTTGATCTGCTGGGTGCCGTGATAGAGGCCGGTGGTGTCGCCCAGGCCGACCGTGTTGGCGGTCGAAAACAGCCGGAAGGCCGGATGCGGGCGGATAACCCGGCTCTGGTCGAGCAGCGTCAGCCGGCCTGACGATTCCAGCACGCGCTGGATGACGAACATCACATCCGGACGGCCGGCATCATACTCGTCGAAGCACAGCGCGACATTGTGCTGGTAGGCCCAGGGCAGGATGCCGTCGCGGAATTCGGTGATCTGCAACCCGTCCTTGACCACGATCGCGTCCTTGCCGACGAGATCGATACGGCTGACATGGCTGTCGAGGTTGACGCGCACGCAGGGCCAGTTGAGGCGGGCGGCTACCTGTTCGATATGGGTCGACTTGCCGGTACCGTGATAGCCCGACACCATGACGCGGCGGTTGTAGGCAAAGCCCGCAAGGATCGCCATCGTCGTGTTCTTGTCGAACAGATAGTCCGGGTCGATGTCGGGCACATGCTCCGATGTCACCGAATAGGCCGGCACCACCATCTTGGATTCGAAGCCGAATTTCTCCTTCACCGACACCGTCGTGTCGGGCAGGTTGGCGATGTCGCGATCGACCTTGTTCATATCTCTCAACGTCTCCACGGGCGAAACGTCTGATTTCGCCGGCAATCGATTTTGTCCGGGGGCGGTCTTAAAGCCTTTTCCAACCTTATGAAAGTTGGAAAACGACACGAACCGTATGGTCGCTCAGCACAGGCCCGCCTGTTTGAGCACGCGATAGGCTTGCAGCACATCGCGGAACCGGTCTTCCGAACCTCTGTCGCCACCATTCGCATCCGGATGGTGTAGTTTCACCAGTTCCTTATAGCGCGCCTTGATCTCCTTGCCAGTCGCCTTTGTATCAAGACCAAGCGTTTCCAGCGCCTTGGCCTCAAGCGGCTTGGCCTTGCGCTCGCGCGCCTCGCGCGGATCCTTGGGTCCCTTGAACAGGTCGAACGGGTCGCGCATGCGGTTATAGTAGCCGGCGCGGCCGGAGCGCATCTGGGCCATATCGGGCGACGACCGGGTCGAGGCCCCGTTGGCGCCCATCTTCCAGGTCGGCCGGTGCCCGGTCATGGCTTCCTTCTGGAAGCGCGCGACCTCGGTGTCCGGCACGCCGGAAAAGTAGTTGAAGCCCTTGTTGTACTCGCGCACATGATCGAAGCAGAAGTGGAAATACTCACCCTCCTTCATGCGCCCGACCGGCGCACGATGGGTGCCCGCTTCCTTGCAGCCGTCCCACTGGCAGATCGGCGAGTGCGACTTCAGCTCCGCGTCCTTGTCGGGACGGACGCGAATCTTCTCGAAATATTTGGGGTACGGCTTCATCTTACCCATTTATGGGGCGTTCGCAGATGCGAAACAAGAATTGACATTTTCGCGATCATCGCCCTAACCGCTGAATCGCGGCATAAAGCAGGCGAATGGCGGATTTTGTTGCGCGGCGGCGGCCCCTCGCGAAACCGATTTTCGGTTTCCAGGCCGAGACGCCAACGATATGTGGTGAAGGGAGATGGCGATGTCCATACAGGCGACCATGGAAGACAAGCTCAACAAGGCATTTTCGCCGGACAGGCTGGTTATCATCAACGAGAGCCATCTCCATGCCGGCCACCACCATCACGGCTCCGACCATCACGGCACTTACGACGGCACCGGCGAGACGCATTTTCGCGTCCGCGTCGTCGCTTCCGCCTTTGCCAGCATGAGCCGCATCGACCGTCACCGCGCCGTCAACGAACTGCTTGCCGACGAACTGAAGGCCGGCGTGCATGCGCTGGCGATCGAACCCGCGGCTCCCGGCGAAAAGACCCGCTGGTAGGTCGCTTCCCCGCGCTCAGAGCACCGCTTCGATGAGGAACGGCCCGCGCCGTGACAGCGCACTGTCCAGCAACGCGTCGAAGCGCTCGCACGTATCGGCGCGAGCCGCCTCCACGCCCATGCCTTTGGCCAGCGATACCCAGTCGAGCGAGGGATGGTCGAGGTCGAGCATGCGCCTGGCGTTCTCGCCGATGGCGCCGACGCCGACATTCTTCATCTCGCCATGCAGGATCGCATAGGTTCGGTTGGAAAACACGATCGTCACCACGTCGAGCTTTTCCCGCGCCTGCGTCCACAATCCCTGCACCGTGTACATGCCGCTGCCGTCGGCTTCGAGATTGACCACCTTGCGGTCGGGACAGGCGATTGCCGCCCCGGTCGCCATCGGGATGCCGCCACCGATCGATCCGCCCGTGCCCATCATGTAGTCGTGCGGCGCGGCAAAGGCCGACAGCGCGAAGAAACGCCTGGCCGAGGTGACCGCTTCATCGCAGACGATCGCATCGGCCGGCAGTTTGCGCGCCACCGAAAGTGCGACGGCATCTTCCGTCAGCTTGCCGTTCGGCGTTGCCTCGTCGGGAAAAGCGGCCGCCAGCACCTTGTGTCGCGACGGCTTGATGCCAAGTTCGTCGCGAAGCGCCTCCAGCGCCGCATGCAGATCGTCGCCATGGGCGGCCAATGTCAGCACCTCGCAGCCTTCCCGGACAAGCCGTCCCGGTTTTCCCGGATAGGCGAAGAAGGCAACCGGCTCCTTTGCGCCGACCAGGATCAGAACATCGACGTCGCTCAGCACAGCCATCGCCGCATCGACCGGATAGGGGATGCGGGTCGGCGCGACACGCCCGCGCCCGCGTTGCATCCGTGCGATCAGAACCTCGCCGAACAGCCGGACGTCGCTGCCCGTCGAGATCTGCCCGGCGATGGCGAGCGCATCGGCGCGCGCGGCCTTTCCGCGAACGATCATGCCGGCCCGGCCCGGAGCGGCACGGATCGCCGCGGCGATCTTGCGTACCGCGTCCATATCGACGGCCGGCGTCGGCGCCAACGTCACCTTGCCGGGCAAAACCGCCTCGACTTCGCCCCAGGCGGCATCCGCCGGCAGGATCAGGGTCGCGACGCCGGGTGGTGTCAGCGAGGCGCGAAAGGCCGCTTCAGCTGCCGGCACGACATCGGCCGGACCCTTGACGCGGCCGACCCAGTTGGACATCGGCGCCGCAAGGCTCTCGATATCGCTGGTGAGTGGGGCATCGAGCGGCAGATGGTAAGAGGCGTGGTCGCCGACGATGTTGATCATCGGGCTGAAGGCACGCCGGGCATTGTGCATGTTGGCCAGCCCGTTGGCCAGGCCGGGACCGGTATGCAGCAGCGTCGCGGCCGGCCGATCGGTCATCCGCGCATAGCCATCGGCGGCACCCGTCACCACGCCTTCGAACAGCCCGAGCACGCAACGCATTTTCGGCTTGCGGTCAAGCGCTGCAACGAAGTGCATTTCGGAGGTGCCGGGATTGGCGAAGCAGACCGTCACATCATTGGCCAGAAGCACGTCACACAGGACATCGGCGCCGTTCATGCAATTCCCTCCCGCTCAAGATCGCAGAGCAGTTGCACCCGCGAGCACCTGCAGCAATGTCTTGCCGCTACTTTTGATCTAATCCAGTGCCGTAAAGATCAGCCAACCGTCGATTTCAGGAATGCCAGCGCGGCCGCGGTCAGCGCGTCGCCCTCCTCGCCGAAATCGCGATTGATCGACATATGCGTATAGGCGCTGCCGTCGAACAGCGTAACCTTGGTGCCCGTCGATCGCAGGCGCTCGGCAAAGGCCCTGGAGTCCTCGCTCCGGCCCGATGCCCGCGAATAGGCGATGAAAGTCGGCGGGTGCTTGCGGCCGTCGACATAGCTGGCCGGCGAAAGTGCCGCCCATTGCGCGGGATCGGAAAAGACGCGGGCATAGGCCCGGACCATACCGCCATTCTTGGCAAGTGCTGCAAGATCATAGGCCCTGGTGTCGTCGAGGATGAGCGCGGCTATGCCCGGCAATCCGCCGCGCATGCCGGTCAGCGCAACCAGATGGCAGCCGGCCGAATGGCCCATGCCGACGATGCGGTTGGGATCGCCGCCATGCCGGGCGATGTTGGCCCTGATGTAAGCATAGGCCTTTTCGACGTCACCAGCCTGGGTGGCGACATTGGCCTGCGGCAGCATGCGGTAATCGATGGAGACGAAGCAGAAGCCGTTGGCGAGCAGGAAGGCCGGTTTGGCGTCCACCTGACTGCGTTTGCCAAACTGCCAGGTGCCGCCATGAACGAAAAACACGACCGGCAGGCCGGTTGCACCATCGGGCGCGTAGATGTCGAGCTTGGCCGGCCCGTAGTCGAAGGTTTCTGGCGTGGGCCGGCGTGTTTTCCACGCGGCCGACGCTTCCAACGGCAGCATCGCCGCCATGGAGGCCATGATCAGGCTTCGTCGATCGATCATCATTGTCTCCTGGCAAGGCAAGACTGCACGCGGCCGCCCCAGCCGTCCAGTCAGGGGTTCGCAACACACCCGCTACCCGCTGAATACGGCTCCGCAACGAGCGCTTTGGTCTCGCGGAGTAGCCTCAATCCTTAAGATCGCGGCCACCTCTTCACATGAAGGGAACAAACGGTGCCCCCCGGCAGTTGAATGCGAGACGAGCCGAATGGAAGCCACAGCGGCTCCGAGGGCAAAAGCATCATGCGAGAGAACCAGTCTGACGTCTTCGATCTCTTTTCGGAAATTTACACCAACGCGGCGCAGGAAGAGATCAGCATCCAGCAATATCTCCTTGCCTGCCGCGAGGACAAGTCGATGTATGCCTCGGCGCCTGAACGGATGGTCGAGGCGATCGGCGAGCCGAACCTGGTCGACACCAGCAAGGATGAGCGGCTCGGCCGTATTTTCTCCAACCGGACCCTGAAAGTGTACCCCTCCTTCGCCGATTTCTACGGCATGGAGGATACAATCGAGCGCATCGCCGGCTATTTTCGCTATGCGTCCCAGGGGCTCGAGGAGCGCAAGCAAATCCTCTATTTGCTCGGCCCGGTGGGCGGCGGCAAATCCTCCCTTGCCGAGCGGCTGAAGAAGTTGATGGAACAGCGCCCGATCTACACGCTGAAGGTCGGCAACCAGGTCAGCCCGGTTTTCGAATCGCCGCTTGGCCTTTTCCATCCCGATCGCATGGGCGACCTGCTGGAGGATAAATACGGCATTGCACGACGCCGCTTGAATGGGCTCATTTCGCCATGGGCGGCCAAGCGCCTCGACGAACTTTCCGGCGACATTTCCAAGTTCAGCGTCGTCAAGCTGATGCCGTCGCGACTGCGCCAGATCGGCATCGCCAAGACCGAGCCCGGCGACGAGAACAATCAGGACGTCTCGGCCCTGGTCGGCAAGGTGGACATCCGGCAATTGGAAAACTTCAGCCAGTCCGATCCGGACGCCTATTCCTATAGCGGTGGACTGAACCGGACCACCCAGGGCCTGCTTGAATTCGTCGAAATGTTCAAGGCGCCTATCAAGGTCCTGCATCCGCTGCTGACGGCTACCCAGGAAGGCAGCTACAACGGCACCGAAAATTTCGGCGCCTTTCCCTACCAGGGGATCATCGTGGCCCATTCCAACGAGTCGGAATGGCTGCAGTTCAAGAACAACAAGAACAATGAGGCTTTTCTCGATCGCATCCTCGTCGTCAAGGTGCCGTATTGCCTGCGGATAACCGAAGAGCGGCAGATCTACGAGAAACTGTTGCGGGAGAGCGAATTGGCCGCCAGTCCCTGCGCTCCAGAGGTGCTGGACATCCTCAGCCGGTTTACCGTCTCGACCCGCTTGGCCGAGCACGACAATTCGCCGCTCTACACCAAGATGCGCGCCTATGATGGCGAGAACCTCAAGGAAGTCGACCCCAAGGCAAAGTCGGTTCAGGAATATCGGGACGCCGCCGGCGTAGATGAGGGCATGGCAGGCGTCAGCACGCGCTTTGCCTTCAAGATCCTGTCGCAGACCTTCAACTACGACACCGAAGAGGTGGCCGCCGACCCCGTGCATCTCATGTACATCCTGGAGGAGGCAATCAAGCGCGAACAGTTTCCGAAGGAGACGGAAGCCGCCTATCTGGAGTTCATCAAGTCCGAGCTGGCCGCGCGGTATGCCGAATTCATCGGCCATGAGATCCAGAAAGCCTATCTGGAATCCTACAGCGAGTACGGCCAGAACCTTTTCGACCGCTACATCGCCTATGCCGACGCTTGGATCGAAGACCAGGACTACAAGGATCCCGACACAGGCCAGATCCTCAACCGCGAGGTTTTGGACAACGAGCTTTCACAGGTCGAAAAACCGGCCGGCATCGCCAATCCCAAGGACTTCCGCAATGAGGTGGTGAAATTCACCCTGCGCGCCCGTGCAAGAAACCATGGCCGCAACCCGGCGTGGACAAGTTACGAAAAGCTGCGGGAAGTCATCGAAAAACGCATGTTCGGCCAGGTCGAGGACCTCCTGCCGGTGATCAGTTTCGGCTCCAAGCAGGACAGTGTCACGGAAAAGCGGCACAATGAATTCGTGCAGCGGATGGTCGAGCGCGGCTACACCGAGCGGCAGGTGCGTCGCCTTGTGGACTGGTACATGCGGGTGAACAGGGCGGGTTAGAGAACCCGGATGGTTCCATGCCGATCTTCATCGACCGCCGCCTGAACCCTAAAGACAAAAGCCTCGGCAATCGCCAGCGCTTCCTGCGACGCGCGCGCGAGGAATTGAAACGCAGCATACGCGATCAGATCCGCACCGGCAGGATCGCCGACGCGGATTCCGAGCATGCCGTGCGCATGCCCGAAAGAGGCACAAGCGAGCCGAGCTTCAACAACGCCCGCGACAGCGGCAGGCGCCAGCACATCTTGCCGGGCAACAGGCATTTCTCCGCTGGAGACCTGATCCCCAAACCCGGCGGGGGCGGCGGGGGAGCATCGTCGCCGGGAAACAAGGCATCTGAAGACGACTTTCGTTTCGTGCTGTCGCGCGAGGAAGTGCTCGATCTTTTCTTCGAGGATCTCGAGCTCCCGGACATGGTCAAGCTCAACCTCAAGGAGATCCTTGCCTTCAAGCCGCGCAGAGCCGGCTTCGCCGCCACAGGTTCGCCGACCAACATCAATGTTGGCCGCACAATGCGCAACAGCCACGGCCGCCGCATTGCGCTGAGGCGCCCCAAGCAGGTCGAACTGGATGCGATCCTCGAGGAAATCGCCTCGCTCGAGTCGACGCCATCCAGCGCCGAAGCGCGCCAGCGTATTGCGGCATTGCGCGAAGAGCTCGACCGGCTGGAACGCCGCCGCCGCCGGATTGCCTATGTCGATCCGGTCGACATCCGCTTCAACCGCTTCGATTCCCGGCCGGTGCCGAACGCCAATGCCGTCATGTTCTGTCTTATGGACGTGTCCGGGTCCATGGGCGAGCGCGAGAAGGATCTGGCCAAGCGCTTCTTCGTCTTGCTGCACCTGTTCTTGAAACGGCGCTACGACCGCATCGAGATTGTTTTCATCCGCCACACGCACCTGGCTCAGGAGGTCGACGAGGAAACATTTTTCTACAACACCCAAAGCGGCGGCACCGTCGTTTCCACCGCGCTGGAGGAAATGCACCGTATTATCACCAGCCGCTACCCGGCCCATGACTGGAACATCTATGCCGCCCAGGCCTCGGACGGCGACAATTTCGCCGGCGATTCGGAGCGATGCATTTCGCTGCTCAACGGCGAGCTCATGCGGCTGTGCCAGTATTTTGCCTATGTCGAGATCATCGACGAGCGTGAAGCTCATATTTTCGGCTCGACAGAAAACGGGACATCGCTCTGGCGTGCCTACAACTCCATCGACCAGAAATGGCCGAACTTCCAGATGAGCCGCATCGCCACACCCGCCGATATCTATCCGGTTTTTCGCCAGCTCTTCGGCAGGCAACCGGCCGCCCTCAAGAGGGCATGAGGGTTCCCGATGGCCAGACAAGCGAGCAAATCCAGCCTGCTTTTTTCAGGGTCCGACTGGGATTTCAAAACATTGTCGCGGGCCTATGACGCTATCGAGGCACTCGCGGTCGAAGAGCTTCATCTGGACACCTATCCCGTTCAGATGGAGATCATCTCGTCGCAGCAGATGCTCGACGCCTATTCGTCCATCGGCATGCCATTGATGTACCGTCACTGGTCTTTCGGCAAACATTTCCTCCACCAGGATTTGCTCTATCGCAAGGGCGGGCGGGGGCTTGCCTATGAACTGGTCATCAATTCCAATCCCTGCATCGTCTATCTGATGGAGGAAAACACCATGGCCCTGCAGGCCCTGGTGACGGCCCACGCAGCGCTCGGGCACAATCATTTCTTCAAGAACAATCAGCTGTTCAAACAGTGGACGGATGCGGGTGCGATCCTCAGCTACCTGGACTTCGCCAAGGGCTACATAGTCCGCTGCGAGGAGCGGCACGGCCTCGCCGCCGTCGAAGCTGTTCTCGATTCCGCCCACGCGCTGATGGATCAGGGCGTGTTTCGCTATCACCGGCCGCCGAGGTTGTCGTCGGAACGGCAACGCGAAGGAATTCGCGAGCGTCTCGAATACGAGGAGCGCTCCTACAACGACTTGTGGCGTACGCTGCCGGCCTCGCAGCAAGCGGCCAACGACAAGGGCCAGGACCCAGAGTGGAAGAAATCGCTCAATCTGCCCGAGGAAAACCTGCTCTATTTCCTGGAAAAGAACAGCCCAGTCCTGGAGCCCTGGCAGCGCGAGATCATCAGGATCGTTCGTGTCATCGCGCAATATTTTTACCCGCAACGGCAGACACAGGTGATGAACGAAGGTTGTGCCACTTTCGTGCACTATACGCTGATGAACATGCTGTTCGACCGCGGCCAGATCAGCGAAGGCGCCATGCTCGAAATCCTGCGCAATCATTCCAACGTGGTCTTCCAGCCGGCCTTCGACGATCCGCGTTTTTCAGGCATCAACCCCTATGCTCTCGGCCTCGACATGATGCAGGACATTCAGCGCATCTCGACCGAACCCACGGCCGAGGACCGCGATTGGTTCCCCGACATGGCCGGCCAGGGCAACTGGCGCGAGGTCCTGCTGGACGCCTGGGCCGAGCATCGCGACGAATCCTTCATCCGCCAGTACCTCAGCCCTGCCTTGATCCGGAAATGGCGGTTTTTTGTGCTCGGCGACGCTGCCGACCAGCCGCATTGCCTGGTCGCGTCCATCCACGATGAGCGCGGCGCGTATCTTGGCGTAGCCGCGCTCGCCAACAGTTATGATCTCGGCGCGAACCGGCCGGACATTCAGGTGGTGGATGTCGATCTGCTCGGCGACCGCCATTTGCGGCTGCAGCACAAGGTCAATGACGGCATCCTTCTCGAGGATGCCAGCCGCGACGCCACGCTTCGTCACATCCGCAGGCTTTGGGGTTATGAAGTCAGCCTGGCGGCCATGGATGCCGAGACCGGCGCGACGATCCACGAACGCTCGACGAGCCAGATCGCGGGATGACGGCACCCGGTCTCCCGGCGCACATCAGGCGTCGCCGGCTGGCCTGATCCTCAGCCTTGCGATCCGGTTCTTGTCGCGTTTCATGACGATGAAGCGCTTGCCGTGGAACGTAAAAGCCTGCTTCTCCTCGGGGATCGATTGCGTCTCGTGGATGACGAGGCCGGCAATGGTGGTTGCCTCCTCATCCGGCAGGTTCCAGTCGAGAGCCCGGTTGAGGTCACGGATCGGCACCGTACCGTCGACGACCACGGAGCCGTCGGCCTCCTGCTTGACGCCCTGTATGTCGACATCGTGCTCGTCGGCGATCTCGCCGACGATCTCCTCGATAATGTCCTCCAGCGTCACCAGCCCTTCGACCTCGCCATATTCGTCGACGACGACGGCGAAATGCGCCTTGCGGCGAAGGAAGGCGTTGAGCTGTTCCTGCAAGGTCGTGGTGTCGGGCACGAACCAGGGTTTCGAAGCGATCTTCATGACGTCGATCCTGGAGAAATCGTTGCCGACTTCGTTCAAGGCGCGCAGCAGATCCTTTGCATGCAGCACGCCGACGATGTTGTCGAGCGAGCCTTTCCACAGCGGCATGCGGGTGTGCGGGCTTTGCAAAATCTCGCGCACCACCGCTTCCGGCGCATTGTCGGCATTGACCGAGCGCATGTTGGTGCGGTGGACCATGATGTCGGAGACTTCGAGCTCGGCGAGATCGAACAGGCCGCCGACGCGGTCGCGATCCTCGCGCACCACCTGGCCGTCGCGGCGGAAATCGTCGACCGCGCCGCGCAATTCGTCCTGGCTGGAGCGCTGCGGCTCGATGCGTGAAAGCTCGTACCCGAATATGGCAAGCAGGCGCGTGCGCACGGCAACGAGCAGCACGATGAGGATGGCAAGGACGGCGACAACGATCCAGCCGGGCTCGTTCATCTCCGGTCGCTTTCCTTTGGGTGGTTCTCCCTCAGAAACGACAGCACTTCCGATGCCGGAACATCCTTGGCAATGAAAGCCTGGCCGACGCCGCGCGTCAGGATGAAGGTCAGCGCGCCGCGCGACACCTTCTTGTCCTGGGTGATAAAGGCAAGCAGCGCCTCGGCGTCAGGCAGATCGCCCGGGATGTCGGCTATTCGCCAGGGCAGGCCGACGGCGCGCAGATGCGCCTCGACGCGCGCGGCATCGTCGGGGCTGGCCAGATTGAGCCGCGACGAGAACCGGTAGGCCAGCGCCATGCCGATGGCGACCCCTTCGCCATGGACGAGGCGGCTTCCGTCATATTGGGTGGCGGCTTCCAGCGCGTGGCCGAATGTGTGGCCGAGATTGAGCAGCGCGCGGTCGCCGGTCTCGAACTCGTCACGCGCAACCACGTCGGCCTTGGCGCGGCAGGCTTCGGCAATCGCCTGCGCCCTCTCCGGCCCGCCGGCAAAAACCTGGACCCAATTCTTTTCCAGCCAGGCGAAAAATTCCGGCCGGTCGATGAGCCCGTATTTGGCGAGCTCGGCATAGCC
>NZ_RZQP01000185.1:0-12634 GCF_003998165.1 Mesorhizobium sp. M7A.F.Ca.US.007.01.2.1
GCCTCATTGTCCTCGACGGCGCGCATCCTGGCTGCCGCAAGCGACAGCCGCAGACGGTCGACAAACCCCTGCCGGTCGCCGCGATAGAGCCTTTTTGCCAGTTCGCCCTCGGTCGTCTTCGGCTCGACGGCGGTGGCGAGCGCCCAGTGGCGCAGGCGATCCGCTTCGGCGGTCGAGAGTTTGAGCCGCTCGGCGAGCGTCTTCATGCGAGCGGCATCGGGCGGCACGATCGCTTCCAGTCTGAGCAGCGGGTCGGGTGCCCAGCCCAGATCCTTGCCGGCCTTGGCCAACCCATGGATGGCATCGATGCCCCATTTCTCGCTTTCCGGCAGCGCCGCGGTCAAGACACCTGCCTGCCGCATCCAAAGCAGCGCCCGTGACGGATCGGGCGCCGACAAAAGTTTCTTCAGTTCCGACCAGATTCGCTCGGACGAAAGCTGGGCCAGCCCTTCCTTCAGACGGGCGCAGGCTTTCAGCCCCTCGGCGTCCGGCCGTCCGTCGCCGTACCAGGCGAAGAAGCGGAAGAAGCGCAGGATGCGCAGGTAGTCTTCGCGAATGCGCGCTTCCGGGTCGCCGATGAATCGCAGCCGGCGCGCCTCGATGTCGGCAATGCCGCCGACCAGGTCGACCACCTTGCCATCGGCCTCGGCATAGAGCGCGTTGATGGTGAAGTCGCGCCGCTCGGCATCGAGCTTCCAGTCGCGCCCGAACGACACTTTCGCGCGCCGCCCGTCGGTTTCGATATCGGCGCGCAAGGTGGTGATTTCATAGGGCTTTCCGCCGGCAACCACGGTGATCGTCCCATGCTCGATGCCGGTTGGCACCGCCTTGAACCCTTCCGCTTCGGCGCGGCGGAGGGTTTCCTGCGGCAGGCAGGTGGTGGCGATGTCGATGTCGGCGACCGGCTGGTCCATCAGCGTGTTGCGCACCGCGCCGCCGGCGACTCGCGCCTCTTCACCGCCTTCGGCCAATGCGAACAGCAGGCGTTGCAGATGCTTGTCGGTGAGCCAATCGGCCCTGCCCGCGATCGAGACACTCACGCATAGAGCCTTTCATAGAGAGTACGAAGGATGCCGGCGGTGACGCCCCAGATGCGCCGGTCGCCGTAAGGCATGTCGTAGAAGAACCATTCGAGATCGTTCCACATACGGCTGTCGCGCTTGTGGTTGGCCGGGTCCATCAGGAAGCGCAGCGGCACTTCGAAAGCGGCATCGACCTCGTCTGCGTTGAGCGTCAGTTGGAAACCGGGCCGCACGATGCCAAGCACCGGGGCGATGCGGTAGCCGCTGCCGGCGACATAGTCGGGCATGCGGCCGATGATCTCGATGCGATCCCGGCCAAGCCCGATCTCCTCGAAGGTCTCGCGCAGCGCCGCCGCCTCAGGGCTCGGATCGGTCGGATCGATAGTGCCGCCGGGAAAGGCCACCTGCCCCGAATGGCTGCGCAGCTTTTCGGCCCGTTTGGTCAGAAGAACCGTCGCATCGCCCTCATGATCGACCACCGGGATCAGCACCGCGGCATTGCGCAGCGCCTTGCCCTGGTTGAGGCGCGGATGGCCGGGGTTGAAGCGATGGTCGCCATAGTCGTCGTCGCCTGCATGTGCATCGGGCTGCACGGCAAAGCGCGCGCGAAAATCCGCGGATGAAAACGGCGCCGGCGTCGCCTGGTCCATCACGCGCTCAGCCGCTTCAACTGGTCCGCCGGCATGATCGGGAACACGGCGCCCTTGGAGCGCACCGCGAACATCGTCTCGCCGTCGATTTCGATCTCCTCGCCATGCCCGACCAGTTCATACATCACCGGCCGCGCCACCAGCGCCTCCAGACGGCCACGCACCAGCACATAGGGCTTCAACCCGCCGGTCTCGTTCTCATCGACAAACCGCAGCGGCCGTTCCGGCCCGGCTTCGACGACGTCGCCGACATTGGTGCGGAAGGTGATTGTCTGCGCCTCGCCGCTGCCCGAAACGTCCATTTCGACGGCGATGAACGGCGCATCGGCGACGCGGATGCCGACCTTTTCTACCGGTGTCACCAGATAGGTCCTGCCATCGGCGTCCTTGCGCAGCACCGAGGAGAAAAGCTGCACCAGCGGCATGCGCCCGATCGGCGTGCCCAGATAGAACCAGGTGCCGTCGGCCTTGATCTCCATGTCCAGATCGCCGCAGAAGTCGGGATTCCAGCGTTCGACAGGTGCCGCGCCCTTGCCGGCACGGGCGGCGCGCGAGATCAGCGCCTCGAGACCACGCGCCTCGGTGGCATCAGTCAGGCTTTCTTCACGATGTCCCAAGGGTCCCGTCATGGTCACGAAATAGTCACTGTTGTTCCGCTTGTCAGCCTAAGTCTGTGATTTAAGTTTCGATGTAGGCGCCACGCGAGGCCGAATCGCGGCAACTTATGGTATGGTGCAGCCGTTGTTCCAGCCATGGTATTCCAACCACAAGGATCGATGCGGCATGAGCGTGATGGTCAAGGAAAGCCCGATCAGCGAAAAGGACATGATCGCCGAGGCCGAGAAGGCGCTTGCCGACATCTCCCGGATCCGCGACGGGGTCGGCCGGGTCATCTTCGGACAGGAAAGCGTCGTCGAGCGCACGCTGGTGGCGCTGCTGGCCGGTGGCCATGCGCTTTTGGTCGGCGTGCCGGGTCTCGCCAAAACCAAGCTGGTCGAAACACTTGGCATCGTGCTCGGCCTCGATTCGCGTCGCATCCAGTTCACGCCGGATCTGATGCCGTCCGATATCCTCGGCTCCGAAGTGATGGAGCAGGACGAGACCGGAAAACGCTCCTTCCGCTTCATCTCCGGGCCGATCTTCGCCCAGCTGCTGATGGCCGACGAGATCAACCGCGCGTCGCCGCGCACTCAGTCGGCGCTGCTGCAGGCCATGCAGGAATACCACGTCACCATTGCCGGCGCCCGCCATGACCTGCCGGCGCCCTTCCACGTGCTGGCAACCCAGAACCCGCTGGAGCAGGAGGGCACCTATCCGCTGCCCGAGGCACAGCTTGACCGCTTCCTGATGCAGGTGGACATCCTCTATCCCGAAATCGAGGCGGAGCGCCGCATCCTTCTGGAAACCACCGGCATCGAGGACGCGAAAGCGCAAAACGTGCTGCAGCCGGTGCGGCTGAAGGAGATCCAGACGCTGATCCGCCGCATGCCGGTGCCTGAAAGCGTCGTCGAGGCGATCCTGACGCTGGTGCGCTCGGCGCGTCCCGGCCAAGGCAATGCCGAGACCGATAAGAACGTCGCCTGGGGTCCCGGCCCGCGCGCCAGTCAGGCGCTGATGCTGTGCACAAGGGCGCGCGCGCTTTACGACGGACGGCTGGCGCCCTCGGTCGACGACGTCCGTGCGCTGGCCGAGCCGGTGCTGCAGCATCGCATGGCGCTGACCTTCGCCGCCCGCGCCGAAGGCACCAGCGTGCGTGACGTGGTGGCGAAACTCGTGAAAGGGATTTGATGCCGCGCATCGGCGAGGTCCAGGCTCCGGCAGCGACGCGCGACGCGCTCGCCCGTGGCCGATTGCGGGCCTCGCTTGTGCCAGACCTGCTGGTCGAGGCGCGGCGCATCGTCAACACCGTGATCGCCGGCTGGCACGGCCGCCGCAAGCGCGGCATCGGCGAGAATTTCTGGCAGTTCCGGCCCTATGTCGAGGGTGATTCCTCGCGCATCGACTGGCGCCGCTCGGCCCGCGACGACCACACCTATGTGCGCGACCGCGAATGGGAAGCCGCCCATACCGTCTGGCTGTGGGCCGACCCCTCGCCGTCGATGCCCTACAAATCGACAGGCGCCAGCGTTTCCAAGCAATCGCGCGCGCTGGTGCTGGCGCTGGCCATGGCCGAGCTGTTGTCGCGCAGCGGCGAACGCATCGCCTGGCCGGGCCTCACCGACCCGTTCACCGCCCGCAACGGCGCCGAACGCATTGCCGCCCAGTTGATGCATGCCGGCGAGCTGCCGGCAAAACCCGACCTGTCCGACATCAGGCGCTTCTGCGACATCGTCATCGTCAGCGACTTCCTCGATCCTGTCGAGGAGACGATGGCCTGGCTCGACGTGCTGGCCCGCCACGGCGTGCGTGCCCACCTGATCGAGGTCGCCGACCCGGCCGAGGAGACCTTCCCCTATGCCGGCCGCACCGAATTCACCGATCCCGAGACCGGCGACAAGCTGACCGCCGGCCGCGCCGAAATGCTGGGTGATGAGTATCGCCTGCTCTACACCGCCCGCCGCCACGAACTGGCCGCCTGGTGCAAGCGGCTTGGCTGGAGCTTTACCGTCAACCACACCGATCGGCTGGCCTCCGACGCGCTGGTGCGGCTGCACATGGCGATGACCACTGATGGCCCCTCGGTCAGGCCGACCGCTGGCGGTCGTGCCGGCATCGCTGGTGGCGATCGGCCAGGAAAGGCTGTCGCATGAGTTGGCTGCCGCTCTCCTTTGGCGCCCCCATGGTGCTGTGGGGCCTGCTGGCACTGCCGGTGATCTGGTGGCTGCTCAGGCTGACGCCGCCCAAGCCGCAGACCGAGATCTTCCCGCCGCTGAAGATCCTGGCGCGCGTGCTGAAGCGCGAGGAGACGCCGCAGCAGAGTCCGTGGTGGCTGACGCTGCTCAGGCTCTTGATGGCGGCCCTCATCGTCGCGGCATTGGCCGACCCGGTCTTCAATCCGCGCGAAAAGCTGCCGGCCGAGGGAGCCGCCCTTGCCCTGGTCATCGACAATGACTGGGCAAGTGCCGCCGACTGGGGCAAACGCGTCGCCACCGCCGAGCGGCTGATCAACGACGCCGGCTCCAACGGCGTGCCGGTCGTCATCGCCTTCACTGCCGAAAAGGCCAATGCCGAGATCGGCCCGTTCGATGCCGCCACCGCCCTTGACCGGCTGCGCGCCGCCAAGCCGCGGCCGATCCCGACCGACCGGCCCGCCGTCTATGCCCGCGTCGCCGGCGTGCTGGAGACCTTGCCCGGGGCCAGTGTCGCCGTGCTTGCCGACGGCCTGGCGGCAAAAGGCGATGAAGCCGCCTTCAACACGCTTTTGTCGAAAAATGCCGCCCGTGTCGTCTGGGCAACCGCCGACAGGCTGTCGCTGACGGGCCTGACCGCCGCCGACAACCAGGTCGACGGCTTTGCGCTGACCGCCATCCGCGCGCCGGGCGACCCTGCCCCGGCGCAGGTCACCGCCGGCGCCTTCGACGACAAGGGCCGCCGCATCGCCGATGCGACGCTGACCTTTTCGCCTGGCGAAACCACCGCCACCGGCACCATGGCGGTGCCGTTCGAATTGCGCAACGACTTCGCTTCGATCGCGCTCGACGGCGAGCGGCAGGCCGGTGCGGTGCGCGTCCTCGACGAAAGCTCCAAGCGCCGCCGCGTCGGGCTGCTGTCGCAGGCCGAGGCCGACCAGGCGCAGCCGCTTTTGTCGCCACTCTACTACATCAGGCGGGCGCTGCAGCCCTTCGCCGATCTGGTCGAACCCTCCAGCGCCGACCTCGCCGACGCCATCCCGCAGATCCTCGACCAGAAGCCCGCGATGATTGTCATGGCCGATATCGGCACCATTCCCGGACAGGTCCGGCAGAGACTTGTCGATTGGGTCGACAATGGCGGCACGCTGGTGCGTTTCGCCGGTTCGCGGCTGGCCACGGCGGGCGATGACGACGATTTGCTGCCGGTCCGCCTGCGCACCGGCGAGCGTTCGCTCGGCGGCGCGCTGTCATGGACGTCGCCGCAGCCTGTCACCGAATTCCCCAAGGCCGGCCCGTTCGCCGATCTGGCGCCGCCGACCGAGGTCACTGTCAGCAGACAGGTGCTGGCCGAGCCGACACCCGATATCGTCGAGCGCACCTGGGCGGCCCTTGCCGACGGCACGCCGCTGGTCACCGGACTGAAGAAAGGCAAGGGCACGCTGGTGCTGTTCCACGTCACCCCTGAGGCAACCTGGTCGAACCTGCCGATCTCCGGCAGCTTCGTCGAGATGCTGCGCCGCATCGTGCAGCTGTCGCGCAACCAGGGCGCGGCCATCGCCAATGCCGAAGCCGCTGCGGCGTCGCTGGCGCCCTATCGCATGATTGCAGCCGACGGCTCGCTGGTGCCGCCGACGCCGGATGCACGGCCGCTTGTATCGGGCGCCGGCGCGCTGCCGGTGACTTTTGAAAACCCGCCCGGCCTTTATGGTTCCGAGACGGGTGTGTTTGCCCATAATCTGCTTGAAGCCGACAGCACGCTGGCCCCGCTGGCGCGCCCGCAAATCACTGTTCCCGTCACCTCGATCCAGTATGCCTTTGACGAATCGCGCAATTTGAAGGGCGCGCTGGTCGCGGCCGCCCTGGTGCTGATGCTGCTCGATACGCTGGCGGTATTCTGGATGGGCGGCCTGTTCTCACGCCGACCGCGCCGCGCCGGTGCCATGGCAACCACCGCCGCGGTCCTGATTGCGCTGGGTAGCTTGTTCGGTCATGCCGACCTTGCCCGCGCCGACGACGCCAAGCCGGGTGACGAAATTGCCATCGAGGCGATTTCGAAGACCCGCATCGCCTATGTGCTGACCGGTGTGCCGGGCGACGATTCGATCAGCCGTGCCGGGCTCGAGGGCCTGACCCGCTTCCTGGTCGAAAAGACGGCCCTTGAACCGGGCGCACCAGCCGGTGTCGACATTTCGAAGGACGAGCTGTCGTTCTATCCTTTGATCTACTGGCCGATCGATCCGGCCGCCCCGATGCCGAGCCAGGCCGCCATCGCCCGCATCGACGCCTATATGCAGCAGGGCGGCACGGTGCTGTTCGACACCCGCGACCAGTTCGCCAACGGCATCGGCGCCGATTCGACCAGCCCGGCGACGGAGCGGCTGCGCGACATCCTCGGCAACCTCAACGTGCCGCCGCTGGAGCCGGTGCCGTCCGACCACGTGCTGACCAAATCCTTCTTCATCCTGCCCGAATTCCCCGGCCGCTTCGCCGGCAGCCCACTGTGGGTCGAGGCGTCGCTCGACGCCAGCAATGCCGAGAACCGGCCGGTGCGCACCGGCGACGGCGTCTCGCCTATCATGATCACCGCCAATGATTTTGCCGGCGCCTGGGCGGTCGACGAGAATGGCGATCCGCTGCTGCCGACCGTACCGGCGGACCCGATGCAGCGCGTCTACGCGCTGCGCGCCGGCGTCAACATCATGATGTACATGCTGACCGGCAACTACAAATCCGACCAGGTGCACGTGCCCATACTGCTCGAACGGCTGGGGCAGTAAGATGAGTTTGTTTGGTGCCCTCCGGTCGCGGATAAACCCTCCCCAAAAAGAGGAGGGTAAGGAATGAACTGGTCGATTTCCTTCGAACCGCTGATCTCCTGGCCCCTGTTGGCCTTGGCGCTGGTGCCGCTGGCGCTGCTGGCGCTTGTCGGCCTGTGGTTTCGCCAGCGCGGCTCGGTCTTCCGCTTCATCGCCCTTTTGGCGCTCGCCGCCGCTTTGTTCAACCCGGTGTTCCTCAACGAGGAGCGCGAGCCGCTGAAAAGCGTTGTCGCCCTCGTCGTCGACCGCAGCCAGAGCCAGGATATCGGCGATCGCACCAAGCAGACCGACGAGGCGCTGGCCGGGCTGCAGCAGCGGCTTGGCCGCTTCAAGCAGTTCGACGTGCGGGTCGTCGAGGCCGGCAAATCCGAGGCCGCCGAAGAGCGCACCGAGACACGGCTGTTCGGCGCGCTTGAAGGCGCCTTCCGCGACGTGCCGCCGTCACGCATCGGCGGCGCGATCATGATCACCGATGGCGAGGTCCATGACGCGCCGCCGGGCGCGCCCGATTTCAACGCCCCGCTGCATGCGCTGATCACCGGCAACGACCACGAAAAGGACCGCCGCATCCGCTTCGAGAACGCGCCGCGCTTCGGCCTTGTTGGCAAGCCGCTCGACATGACCTACCGCGTCATCTCGACCGAAAACGAGACTGGCCCGGTCGATGTGCGCGTCTCGGTCAATGGCGAGCAGGTCGCCGTCGAGCACGCCACCGTTGGCCAGGCCATGCCGCTGCAGGTCACCATTCCGGGTGCCGGCCGCAACATCGTCGAACTCGCCATCGATCGCGAGCCGGGCGAACTGACCGACACCAACAACCGCGCCATCGCACTGATCGACGGCATTCGCGAGAACCTGCGTGTGCTGCTCGTCTCCGGCGAGCCGCATGCCGGCGAGCGCACCTGGCGCAACCTGCTGAAATCCGACGCCTCGGTCGATCTTGTCCATTTCACCATCCTGCGGCCGCCGGAAAAGCAGGATGGCACGCCGATCAACGAATTGTCGCTTATCGCCTTCCCGACCCGCGAACTGTTCGTCGAGAAGATCAAGGATTTCGACCTCATCATCTTCGACCGCTACCAGCATCGCGACGTGCTGCCGATCCTCTATTACGACTACATCTCCGAATATGTCGAAAAGGGCGGCGCGCTGCTGATCGCGGCCGGCCCCGAATATGCCGGCGAAAGCTCGATCGCGCGCACGCCGCTGATGGCCGCCCTGCCGGCGATGCCGACCGGCGAAGTTGTCGACAAGGCCTTCTATCCGCGCCTCACCGAACTCGGCCAGCGCCACCCGGTGACGCGTGGGCTCGATGGCTCGGCCACCGAGCCGCCGCACTGGAGCCGCTGGTTCCGCACCATAGGCGTGCAGAACCCGGAAGGCGAAGTGGTCATGAAGGGCGCCGACAACCGGCCGCTGCTGCTGCTCGACCGCAAGGGAGAAGGCCGCGTCGGCATGCTGCTGTCCGATCAGGGCTGGCTGTGGGCGCGCGGCTTCGAGGGCGGCGGCCCGCATGTCCAGCTTTATCGGCGCATCGCGCACTGGCTGATGAAGGAGCCGGAGCTCGAGGAGGAGCGGCTGACCGCCGATGGTCGTGGCATGGTGCTGGAAATCCGCCGCCAGACGATGGCCGACGATCCCGGCGCCGCGCAGATCATCACTCCGTCCGGCAAAACCTTGACGGTCAAGCTCGACAAAGCCGAGCCCGGGGTCTTCCTCGGCAGCGTCGAGACCAGCGAGATCGGGCTCTACCAGGTCGCCAATGGCGACCTCACCGCGCTCGCCCATGTCGGGCCGGTCAACGCACCGGAATTCGCCGACGTCATTTCCACCGAAAACCGGCTGAAGGCGCCGGCGGAAGCCACCGGCGGCAGCGTGCGCCGGCTGGCGTCTTCCACAGCCCTTGGCAGCGACGTGACGCTGCCTTCCATCGTGCCGGTGCGCTCGGCTGGTGCCGCATCCGGCAGCGACTGGATCGGCCTGCGCACGACAGACGACAGCGTGCTCAAAGCCGTCTCGCGCGTGCCGCTGTTCGGCGGCTTCCTCGGCCTCGGCCTGCTGCTTCTGGCAATGGGTTCGATGTGGTACCGCGAGGGACGGTAGCGCGGCGCTCTTTTTCCTTCTCCCCTTGTTGTGGGAGAAGGGAAAGCCCCCTGCTCTACTCCTCCGGCTCCGTCGTGAACATCAGCGGATAGCCCTTGGCCTTGCCGGCATCGGTGGCGCGCGTCGCCTTGGTCTCGGCGACATCCTTGGTGAACACGGCGACGACGCAGACGCCACGCCGATGCGCAGTGATCATCACCCGGTGCGCTTGGTCCTCGCTGAGTTTGAACTCGCCCTTCAGCACCGTCACCACGAATTCGCGCGGCGTGAAATCGTCGTTGATGAGGATGACCTTGTAGAGTTTTGGCCGTTCGACTTGCGGCTTGATCTGGGTACGCGGTTTTGTGGTGATTTCAGGCATCGGAACCGACAGTTTTGCGTAAGCGACGTGACCGCCATTCTGGCACCGGTGAAAACGGTCGTCCATTTTGATCGACGCGCGAAACCGGTGTCCGCCGACGCGGCCATTCACAATCATGTGGGAAAGTGTCGGTTGCCGTTCAACGGCCTTGGCGGCCGAACATGCGACGGCCGGGAATCTGCCGCACGGCCGCAGCGGGCGGTATATCGGGCCGAAAACGGTTTCCGCCGGCATCCGCCCGGCGTTCCAGCCAGGTCGCGATCGGCCACGCGGCGACGCAGATCAACGTCGCGCCGGTCAGCACGACCAGCAGCCAGGTCTGTGCCGGCGTTATGTAGTCCCAGTTGGTGGAAATCGCCGGCGCGAACAGCGAAGGCTCGGTGCGTCCGCTGGCCGGATCGGGGACCGGGCTGGCGGTGAACAGGATAAGCACTCTGGCGAGGCCGGTGGCAACCAGACCGCCGATCACCATCGAGCGCAAAATGGACGAAAGCCGCTTCTTCATGCGGATTGTCCTACACGGCCGGCGTTGCAAACGGGTTAAGTGTCAGTCGAGGCGGAAGCTGCCGGTGCCAGACTTCGCCAAAGATCAGTTGAACCCATCGACCGCTGCATCGCCAATGTCAGGGCTTCAGCGGCTCGGACAGGAAGAAGGCCGCTCCAACCGAAACCAGCTGGAGCGGCCTTGGTCAACAGGCCGGCATTTTATGCCGGACCTTATCAGGTCTTCGGGGCGTCCTTCTTGACGGCCTTCTCAGCAGCCTTCTTGTGCTTCTTGACGGTCTTCTTGACGACCTTCTTGGGAGCAGCCTTGGCCGGAGCGGCAGTCGCCGGAGCGGTGGTCGTCGAAGCAGCCGGAGCAGCGGTCGTGGTGGCGGCGGCGTTGCCGAGAGCCGGCATCGCGAAAGCGAGAGCGACGGCGAGACCGGTTGCGGAGAGGATGGACTTTTTCATGGCTTCGTTTCCTTTTTATGCGGGTCAAGTTTCGGAGCGTTACTGAACCGGGTCGTTCGGCGTCACTCCAAGCAGCTTCAAAGCATTGGCGAGCATCCGGATGCCCTGTGCCTGTTTCTTGGCGGCGCAGTACCGGTTGCCCTTTCTCTGAAGTGCCTTTGCCGCGGTGACCTGCGTTGCCGTGGCATGGGTTTCGAGGGCTTCATCAAATTGGTGGCTGAGATTGGCGCACCGTTCGCTCCGGGTTGTGAGCGTCGCCTTTGCGTCCGATTGTCCGACAGCGGCAGTGACCAGGCAGAAGCCCAGCAACGCACCCAACAAACTGATCGACAACCTTGGCATCGGTTTATCCGTAAACCCGGAGACTAGCGTCGCAGCCGATGACCTGACCGCCACGAGATCAGTTATGCCTTTGAAATTTTTCAGGAGTTTTTCTGAACTGTAGAATTTTGTTTCTGGAGTGTGTCTGAGAAAGCCGGTGTGAACCCCATCATAGCCACTGGCCAACATATGGCCTGAATTCTATCGTGTGGGTTGCGACCGAAGGGCTTGGCAATCAAAGACAGAAGGGCTTGGCAACAATGACAGGGCTGCTGTGAAATCCGATGCACACATACTGATCGTCGACGACGACAAGGGCATCCGCGACCTGCTGCAGGAATTCTTCCAGAAGCGGGGCCTGCACACCTCGGTTGCCGCCGACGGCATCGAGATGGAGACCATCCTGCGGCGCGTCCAGGTGGACCTCATCGTCCTCGACGTGATGCTGCCCGGCAAAAGCGGGCTGGAGCTGTGCCGCGACCTGCGCGCCCAGTATTCGACGCCGATCATCATGCTGACCGCCGTCACCGAGACGACCGACCGCGTCGTCGGCCTGGAAATGGGCGCCGACGACTATGTGCCCAAGCCCTTCGACCCGCGCGAGCTTTTGGCGCGCATCCGGGCCGTGCTCAGGCGCAATGGCGCCGCCGAGCCGAAGCGCGCCACCACCAAGCAGATCTACCGCTTCGCCGGCTGGACGATGGACTGTGCCCGGCGCCGGCTGATCGCACCCGACGATGTCAGGGTCGAGCTGACCATGGCCGAATTCAACCTGCTGCAGACCTTCGTCAAGAGTGCGCAGCGTGTGCTGACCCGCGACCAGCTCATCGAATTGTCCGGCGGCGACAGCGACTATTCCTTCGACCGCAGCATCGACATCCTGGTCAGCCGATTGCGGCGCAAGATGGAGGACGACCCGAAGACGCCCAAGCTGATCCTGACCGTACGCAGCGGCGGCTACCAGTTCCTGCCCGAGACGACCTCCGAATGAGACGTTTCCTGCCGCAGACCTTGCCTGTCTGGGTGCTGCTGATCGTCATTGCCGGCCTGCTGATCAGCCAGGTCGCGACCCTCTACATCGTCTCGCGCGACCGCGCTGCCGCCAACGACGTCGTCGACCTCTACCGGCTCAACGACCGTGCCTTCTCGCTGGTGCAGCTCATGCATGACGCCAGTCCGGACGAGCGCAAGGCGACGGCGACCGGCCTGTTCAACTCCACCTACGCGCTCACCGTTTCGGACACGCCGGCGGTCACTTCGTCGATCGCCGGCGATGACGAACTGGCCGAACTCGAAGACATCCTCGTCGGCCGGCTGTCCAAATTCGGCATCACCGATGCACGCGTGCGCCGCGATCCGGCGACGCGCGAGGCCGACGACGCGGACGGCACGACGCCAGGACCCGACATCGGCCAGGTCGAGCGCGACCTTCTGGTGCTGGCCGCCGACTTCGCCCAGAGCGACAAGCTGACGGCATCGCTGCGCTTCGCCGACGGCCAATGGCTGAATTTCACCGAACCGATCACGCCCGTCGGCCCGATCCTGAGCTTCGACAGCCTGCCGCTCTATTCGCTGATCGCAGGGCTGGTGGTGATCATGTCGATCTGGTCGCTGC
>NZ_RZQP01000186.1:0-12570 GCF_003998165.1 Mesorhizobium sp. M7A.F.Ca.US.007.01.2.1
GTCGTAGAGCCCCTGCCCCGAGCCCTCGACATGGTCGGAGAACTGGATGGCGGAATTGGCGCCGAGGCCCGACAGCATCTGCGCGAGCAGCGCCTTGCGCCGGACCAGCGGCGCCTTGGTCAGGTCCCAGCCGTCGAGATGGAGAAGATCGAAGGCGTAGAAATGGAGCTTGCTGCCGGCGCCCTCGGCCAGCGCATCCTGCAGCAGCGCGAAACGGCTGATGCCCTGGGCGTCGAGCACCACGATCTCGCCATCGATGATGGCGTCGCGGCACGGCAGTTTGGCGAACGCATGCGGCAGGTCGCCATAACGCTTCGTCCAGTCGATGCCGCCACGGGTGATCAGCTTGACCGCGCCCTCAGTGAGATGCGCCATGGTGCGGTAGCCGTCGAATTTGATCTCGTGCAGCCAGACTTGTTTGGTGTCTTCGCCATCGGGCGGTTTTGGCACCTGCGTCGCCAGCTGCGGCTCGATACGGGCAAGCATGGGGGCCTTGAAGGCGCCCGGCAGCGTGCCGGGCTTCAGCGATCCCTGTCTGGGCGCGGGTTTGGCGGCGGGCTTTGCCGGCGCCGCCAGCTCCTCGATGCGCAATCCGGATTTGACGCTCTCCGGCCGGGCCGTGAGGATGTCAAGCGCGGTGTCGGCGGCGAGGTCGCGCTCCTTGAACAGCAGCCAGTTCTTCTTGTTTTCGTCTTCGCCGGGTTTCGGCTTCAGCCGGGTCAGCATCCAGCCGCCATTGAGCTTGGCGCCGGCCAGCCGGAACTTGAAGGCGCCGGTGCGCAAGCTCTTTTCGACATCGTCCATCGGCGCCCAGCTGCCGGTGTCCCAGACGATCATCGGCCCGCCGCCATACTCGCCTTCGGGAATGACACCCTCGAAGTCGATATATTCGAGCGGATGATCCTCGGTCTCGACCGCCAGCCTTTTGTCGGCCGGATTGAGCGAAGGCCCGCGCGGCACCGCCCAGCTCTTCAAGACATCGCCGACCTGCAGTCGCAGATCATAATGGTCTGCGGTGGCGTGGTGCTTGTGCACGACGAAGCGGTTGCCGTCGCTGCTGACGAGCCCGCCAACCGGTTCCGGCGTCTTGGCGAATTCGCGTTTGGCGCGATAGGCTTTGAGCTTTGGTGGAGTCGTCATCGCAAAGATCGAAGCACGGCGGCCAGGAACAAGCCAGTCACGCTCTCAATCGTCAGCGGCCGGCGTCAACTCGAGCTCCGCCGGCGACAGCCCTTGCTGCAACTGGCTCAGCCGGAATTCGTCGACCCAATAGGCCTCGCCATCGACCAGAACCCGGGCTTGGTAGGTGCCCTCCGAAAAACGCTGCTCGGTGATGTAGACCTTGTGACGATCGAGCGCTTTGCGCACCGCGGCGCGTTTGGAATTCTGACCTGTGACGGGACTGAACATGACACTGCCCTCGGTCGCCCTGACACGCTACACGGCCGCTGTCGGCGGCCTTGCGACTGGCTCCAAGGATGCCGGAGACGAGGTGTCCTGTCAATTTCGTGGCAGTGCAGGTTGCAGTCCGGTTAAATTTTGCAGTCTTTTGAAGATGCTCGGGTCTCGGCCTGAATCACGATGTGAAGCGCGCGAAGACGAAGCCGCGCGTGATCGTGCCTGTTGCCGCCAGCCTACGAAGCGGCCGGCATACCCGAATGAGTGGATTTTCGGACTTCCCCGATGAGATCGAGTGTCGCTGCCGCGACCTCGGCAACCTGAAGCCGCTGCACACAATAGACCCCACCGGGGTTGTTTTCTTTACAAACACCTGGAGCGATGCATGGACAGGGCATGACCGGCTGGAGCGTCCGGTTCGGGACACCGAACGGGCCCCACTGCTCGGGCGACGTCAGGCCGTACAACCCCACCGCTGGAGTTCCGACAGATGCCGCGATGTGCATCGGGCCGCTCTCATTGCCTAGAAAGATTGATGCTTCGGCCAACAATGCCGTCAGGACTTCAAGCGAGGCCTTTCCGACGACACTGGCGACCGGCGACGCTGCCACTTCAAGGATCCTTTGCGCGGCAAGCCCCTCATCCGGCCCACCAACGAGCAGAGATCGCAACCCGGTTTTGGCGTATACCTCGTCGATGACCGCAGCAAAATGTTGCGGCGGCCAACAACGTCCTTCGAACCTGGCGCCGGCATGCACGGCCACATATGACTTCTTTGCCAAAGCGTTTTCCGCAAGAATCCTGGCACACTCTTCCTGGGCGGTCCCGTTCGGCTGCAGCCGAGGCGTTGGGTCCTGACAATCCAACCCAAGCGCGTGGAGTGGAGACAGGTTCCTGTAGAGATAATGGGGGCCGCCCCGTCCGAAAGTCGCGGCGAGAACGTTTGCAAGCTGGATTTCCCAGAACTTCATCGGATGCTCGGAAGGATCGAAGCCGACGCGAAGTGGAGCGCCGATCAAACGATGCATTATCCGCGAGGTTTTTGAATCGGTAAGGTCGATGCTAAGATCGAATTTTCGACGCCGCAGATCAGAGATGACGCCACGATAGTCGCTCAAACGCTTGAGCAGAGTCCTTCCTCTGCCGCGGGATTCAAAGCCAACGGCAACATCGGCGATCCCTTGCGCGACGATGAACTGCTTGAGTCCCGGCGCACAAAGCATGGTTACCGATGCTTGTGGATAAGAAAGACGCAGATTGCGAACCAAAGCAGATGTCAGAACGACATCTCCAATGTACTTCGTTTGAATAATGAGGATGGAACGAATCCCATCTCCTAAACTTGCATTCATCGAGATGATCTGCCGAAAACGCCAATTTGAGAAAATCTGCCGACGACACTCATTTCTGAACGTCAAGCGCGCTTTCAAATATAGAGCCAACCAACCCTGTCAACAACCTTGCCGGCCTTGGTGCCTCTTTGCATCGGTCGTCGGCAGGACCGGCAAACGCTCGTCCTCAGTCCTTCAATCGCCGCAAGCGGCGCGTCAGGCCCTGAACGGCTTTGAGCAGCCGGGGGCGCGACCGCGTCATGCCTTCGACCCGGCTGCGCAACAGAATGGCTGCGTTCGCAGCCCTGCCCCGCACCGTCACCGGTTCGCAGATCTCGGCCAAAACCGAACTCGAGGCACCAATATGTTGCTTGTAGCCCTGGCCGCCGACCGACAGGTCGAAATAGTCGAAGCCCCGCTCGCATCCCCACATCATCAGCTTGCCCATCGTCGTCAGGCCGGGTGAGACATTGGCGACCGCGTTCTGGTCGATGCCCAGCAGGAGGGCGTGAAGTGTGCCTTTTCTGACCAGCACATAGATGGAGGCGAGCCAGGCTTCACCGACGCGTAGACCGAAGAGCCGCACCGATCCATTGGACAGGCCTTGCAGCGCCGCGGCGCGGTAGAAATCGACGACCGGGACCTGCGTCAGGAGATCGAAACGCCCAAGCTCACGAAAACGCTTCAGCCGCAGTTCCAGCAGCACATCCAGGAGCTCCTCGGTCAGATCCGGCGTGTCGGCCTCGACCAGAGCGAGGCCACCAAGCTGTTCGAAGCCGCGGCAATGCTTGCGGAAGGCCTTGGCAAAGGACGGCTTGCAGATCCGCTTGATGAGCGTCTCCGGGTCGCCATGCAGGACGAGGCCGGAGGTGACCTGGATGGAGTCGCGCGCCACCGAAAGCAGTGCCAGCGGATTGACCAGGCCGTGGATCTGCTGCGGGATCCCCGCGATATGGATGCGATCCGCCGGTGGCAGAACGGCACGGACCGCCGCCCACATGGCGTCGGCACTCTGCCTGGTCCACGCTCTCCCATCCGCCAGCAGCGGCACCGAGTAGTCGCACACGCGGCAGCTCAGCCATTCGATGACGTGGTGGCCGAGGGCCCGGCGCCGCATCAGCGGCAACAGCATGGCCGGCGCGCCGGTCACGGCGTCACTCACCTCGATGACGACCAGGTCCGCGTCCTTGGGCATCAGCCGTGCGGCGATTCCTTCGACCCAGGCATAGTGCTGATGGGCAGTGCAGACGCCGTGCGCCTCAAGCAGCAGCCATAGCAGCCTTACGGTGTCGAAACTGGTGTGCAGCCGAGCCGTGAAGTGCGCGGTTGCATCAGCGTTGGCGACAGTCGGGGAAAACCGCCCACCGGGCAAATCCCTTATCGGAGTCGTTCGCGCCGCGTAGCTTGCCACATGCTTCTCCCGTCATTCCGATCCCCCACGCAGGCGCCGCAAGTCCCGCATCAGTCCCTGGAGCCTCTTCAGCAGCCGAGGTTTGGAGCGCACGAACACCTCGGTCCGGTTGCGGACCTCGATGGCTGCGCTCACGGCGCTGCCTCGCACCGTAATCCCGTGGCAAAGCTCGCGCAGGCCCGAACCCACGGCACCCATATGTTCCTTATAACTCTGGTTGCCGACCGACAGGTCGAAATAATCGAAACCGCGGCCGCGCGCCCAGCTCATCAACTTGCCCATGATCAGAAGTCCCGGCGAGACATTGGGCACCGCGCCCTGATCGATTGAGATCAGCAGAGCATGAACGGTGACTTGATGGATCAGCAGGTATTGTACCGCGATCAGAGCTTCACCAACACGCAACCCGAAGAGCCGCACCGATCCATCCGACAGGCCCTCGAGAGCGGCGTTTCGATAGAAGTCGACAGCCGTCGCCTGCGTCAGCAGGTCGAAGCGGCCCAGTTCGCGAAAGCGGCTGAGCCGCATCCGGACCAGGCCGCCGAAGATGACCTCCACCAGGGCCGGCGTGTTGGCTTCGACCAGTTCCACGTCGCCAAGCCGTTCGAGGCGGCGCCAGTCCTTGTTGAAGGCCTTGACGAAGGATGGCCGGCATAGGCGCTTGAGCACGGTTTCCGGGTCGCCGTCGATGGCGAGGCCGAAGCTGGTATGCAGGGAATCGCGCGTGGCTGCGAGCAAGGCCAGAGGGTTGGCGACGCCGCTGATCGATTGCGGAATTCCCGTGATCTGGATGCGGTCCGCCGGCGGCAGCACGGAACGCACCGCAGCCCACGCGGCCTGCGCCGATTGCATCGTCCACGGGCTGGCATCGGCCAGCAGCGGTGCCGAATAGTCGCAAACGCCACAGCTCAGCCATTCGATCACCCGATGGCGGAAGGCCGGCCGCCGTATCAGCGGCACCAGCATTCGCGGCGCGCCCGTCACGGCATCGTTTACCTCCACGATGAGCAGTTCCGCACCTTCCGGCATTAGCCGCGCGACGATCCCCTCGGCCCAGGCATAATTTTGGTGGGCGGTGCACACACCGTCCGCCTGGAGGCGCAGCCAGAGCGGCCTCACCGCGTGCAAGCTGGTGTGGAGCCGCGCCGTGTAGGCATCGATGGCGACGACGGTGGCCGGATGGGAGGACTGGCCATCGGGCGAGCCGGTCACCGCAGCAATTTGCACCGCCTGGACTGCCATGTTTTTTCCTATCGCTTTGCCGTAGCGAACGGCAAGGTCCGCCGCCACGCGCCCAACCGGCTGTCACGCGCCTCATCGGGATGCTCGATATTCCACATGCGGTGATGCGCGAAATACCACGATGCCACGAGTACGAACATCTCCGAGACGGCGGAACCCAACAACGCCCACGGCGGAGACGCGATTGCCAGCAGGGCCGCGATCAGCGCCAGCCCGACGACCGCGCCGCCCGTGGTGATGAACGCGACGATCCGAAAATCGCCGAGTATCTCAAGCACGATGCGGGGCATGATATAGAGCATGATCGGGACAAAATTCGCGATCACGAAAAGCCCGATGAACCAGGTCGAAGCGTCCTGGAGAGCCTGGGATTTTATCATCGGCAGGACGAACATGATCGCACATCCATAAGCAAGGCCGCCGAGCCCCATGACGAGCGCCCAGATCTTGGCCTGCGTCCAGACACGGCCTGTTTCATTGTTCCGCATCAGCCTGGCGAGATCCGGCTGCGTCATGTTGACGAACGCAAGGCTGATGATGCGCAGCGGAGCAAACAGCACCAGAACCGCCGCCAGCGGTGCGTAGGCGGCTGGCCCGGCAATGCCGGCGACCAGCAGCGCCAGACATTGACCCTGGATGTTGGTGGTGGTCGCGCTGAATGCCGACCAGCGCAGTTGGGGCCAGAGCCTGACATAGCGTCGGCGCGTCGGCATGCGGAAGCTGATGCGAAGCGAGCGCCGAGCCAGGCGGACCAGGACGAAAATGCCGAAGACATTTGCGGCTGCAAGTGCATAGAATACGGTCTGCAGCGGGTCTTGGACCAACCAGATCGACAGCCCGGTCAGGACACAGCCGGCGACTGTAAAAGCGCCATCGCTGATGGAGACGACAACCTGCTGGCGCCGTGCGAAGAAAGCCGTGCGCATATGGCTGCGCAACGACCAGGCACCGACGAAGCAGCCGGCGGCAATTCCGCTTGGATCTCCAAGGACATGCATCAGAACAGCCGTGCCGACGGCCATCAGCAACGCCACGATCAGCGCCGCCGTTCCGAACGCCACGTCATAGGTATCGACGCCGGCGCTGTTGGTGCTCTTGCTCATCCAGATGCTGGCGGGAACAGCGGTGAGCGACCTGATATAGGACAGGCCGACCCCGCCCATCACCATGCCGATGGCGAAGAGGCCGTAGCCCTGCGCCGACAGCATGTGCAACAGCATGATGTTGAGGGCGAAATGAAAGCCGCTCTGCATCGCCTCGCCGCCGATCATCAGCACGAGGCGTCGAACCAGATGGCTCGGAAACGCTAACTTCACGGCCGTGTCTCCGCTGCGCGGGCAGCGGGCGCCCTGCCCGGCCGCGCGATGGTCGTCTTCAGCTTTTCGGCGGCGATCGCGGTGATCGCCGCGGCCGCGACCGGCTCGCTGAAGATCGCCTCATAGCGCGCGCGCCCGGCAGCGACAAACCCGCGCCAGGCCTCAGGGGCGAGGATGATCTCCTGCAATTTCGCGCCAAGAGCTACTGCGTCGCCGGGCGGAACATGCCAGCCGGTCTCCCCGTCGCTGACCACTTCCACCAGCCCGCCGATCGCCGACACAAGCGGCGGCCGGCCATAAGCCATCGCCTCGATGGCGACGCGGCCCAGCGATTCCGGACGCCGCGACGGCACGGTGACGATGTCGGCCCAGCGATAATGCTCCGAGGGATCGGGAATGAAAGGCAGGACTCCGACGCGCCCGGCAAGCCCCATGGTTTCGACCAGTTCGGCAAGCGCACGCTCGCGCTCGGTGCTCTCGAAGGCGCCGCCGACCAGCCTGACCTCGACCCTCGCCTGGAGTTCTGCCGGCATCGAGGCGATCGCCTCCAGCAGGACCTCCTGCCCCTTGATCCGGTTGATGCGGCCGAGCAGCAGCACCCGCAATGGGCGCTTGCCGTCATACGTCATTGGTTCGACCGCCGCCGGCCCGGCAACGCCGTTGTAGACGACATATGCGCGCGCCGCCTTGGGATCGCCAAACGCGGCGCGTGTCGCGCGCGAATTGAAGATCAGATCCGCATGGCTCCAGCGCATCAGGCCGACAAGTACCCTGCGCATGGCGCCTTCGGGGATTTCGTGGATGTGCAGGACGGCCTTGTAAGGCAGCAAGCGCGCGGCCAGCGCATAGTCGGCAACGATCGAGGTGTTGACATAGACGAGGTCGCAGGCCTTGAGGCGCCGCCACGCCCTGAACACGGCAACCGGCAATCGCGCCATCTCGACTGTCGCAAGGCGCGCAATGGCCTGACGCCTCAGCACCCAGAGCGGTTCGAAGACGATCCGGCTGGCATGCGCTTCCAGGATCTGGACGATCGGCCCGCTGCGCGGCAAGACCACCTCGATGTCGGCCGACGGAAACGCGGCGCGCAGCGCAGCCACGCTCTCCGCGAAGCTGCGGTCAGAACCATAGAGTTCATAACCCTGATGAACGCAGGCAATCCGCATCTTTGTTTCCCGCCGGGTGCTACAACCATCGCGCTGGGCGATTGTGGCAGAACCCCGTCCGCAAGAATCATGCCTGGTTCGATATGTCCGACTGCCGGCCGTACGCCCCTGGCATTGCTTCGTTTCGATACAGCTACGCACAGAAGGGTTGACCGAGAATGAAACAACCACCGGGTTCAACACCGTTTTTTTACAACCCCGCGCCATGATCCCCTCCCAGGATACCGAAATCGGAAGATGGCACGAAAGTTGCGGTCTGCTCATTATAAATTAAGCAGTATCTAATATATGAGATGTGTGAAAGTGCCGCCGGCCATGAAACCAGAAAAGCCCGCCATTCTAATCCTGGGGACCCGCGGCATACCCGCGGCCCATGGCGGCTTTGAAACCTTTGCCGAAAAACTGGCGCTGTTTCTTGTCGGGCGCGGCTGGAAGGTCGGCGTCTATTGCCAGGATGAGGTCGAGCGGATCGACCAGCGGGTGCGCAGCGAAACCTGGCGCGGCATCGAGCTCATTCACATCCAGGTCGCCTCCAAGGGACCGCGCGCGACCCTGGAATTCGACTGGCAATGCGCCCGCGATGCTGCCAGGCGACAGGGCGTTTGCCTGGTGCTCGGCTACAATGGCGCGGTCTTCCTGACCTGGCTCAGGCTGAAGCGGCGCAAGATCTTCACCAACATGGACGGCATCGAGTGGCGTCGCCCCAAATGGGGGATGGCGGCGCGAACCTGGTTCTGGCTCAACGAATGGATCGGCGCTTGGGCCTCGCACCGGCTGGTCGCCGATCACCCCGCCATCGCCGATCACCTGGCGACGCGCCGGCCGCGCAGCGCCATCGCCACCATCGCCTATGGCGCCGATCCGGTGGCATCAGCGCCCGAGGCGCCGGTCCGGGCGCTCGGCCTCGAGCCCGGGCGTTATCTCATCTCGATCGCGCGCATCGAACCCGACAACAACATCCTGCCGATTGTCGAAGCCTTTTGCTCCACCAAGCGCGACATGAAGCTGGTGGTGCTGGGAACGCTGTCCGACGACATCCCCTACCATGCCGCCATCCGCAAGGCGGCGAACGGTTCGGTGGTCCTGCCGGGCGCCATTTACGACCAGGCAACGGTGAAGGCCCTGCGCTTCCACGCCCGCGCCTATCTGCACGGCCACACGGTGGGCGGGACCAACCCGTCGCTGGTCGAGGCGCTGGCGGCCGGCAACATGGTGATCGCGCATGACAATCCCTACAACAGGTGGACCGCAGGGGCTGCGGCGATCTACTTCACCGACAAGAACAGTTGCGCCGAGCGGATGCAGCAGGCGCTGGACGATGATGCCCTGGTCAAGGCCTGCGGCGTTGCCGCGAGGGCGCGGGCCCGCGAAGCCTTTCGCTGGGACGATGTCCTGCTCGCCTATGAAAACGAGGCCTATCATCTGCTCGGCATGACCGCCGCCAAGACCACTGCGATGGATCACGCATCGCCAGGAACCGTATGATAGGCTGGTCGCGCCGGCGGGTGCTGCGGACCGCGCTGTCCACTGCAGCGGCTCTCGGCTCGCTCCCGGTCGCACCAATCGCTCGCGCCGCCGCCGAGACGCGGTTACGGCGCGGCGTCAACGCCTGGCCCTGGTTCTCGCTGACGCGTGAATTTCCCGCACCCCGCACCGACTACGGCTGGCCGCCCTTCCAGTCGCAACGGCCGGTGCCGACCCCAGACGACCTGCGTCGGTTGCGCGAGACCGGGCTCGATTTCATCCGCTTGCCCATCGATCCCGGCCCTTTCCTGGCCGCCGACGCCAAGACGCGCAGTCAGTTACTGGACATGCTGGACGCCGCCGTCACCGCCACCCTCGACGCCGATCTTGGCATCATCGTCAACATCCAGGCCAACGCTGCCACCCATTACTGGAACCCCGACCGCATGGTCTCCAGCACCGCCGCACCCGCTTTCGATCTCTATCGCGGGCTGGTCGGCGAGCTTGCCGGCAGGCTGGCGCGGTTCCAGCCCGGCAGGGTGGCGCTCGAGCCGGTCAACGAACCGGCGCAGGCCTGCGCGTCGAACGTCTGGTTGCAAATCCAGCTCGCGCTTCTGACCGCGGCAAGGGCATCGGCAGCGACCCTGCCGTTGGTCGTCACCGGAGGCTGCGGCTCGATGGTGAGCGGACTGACCGCGCTCGATCCGGGCCCGCTGTCGCCCTTCGAGCCGATCCTGTTCACCTTCCACTTCTATGAGCCCTATCTGTTCAGCCATCAGGGCGCGCCCTGGATGCGCGAGCCGGTCTATCGGTCGCTCAACAATGTGCCGTGGCCGGCATCCGCCGGCTCGCTGCAACAGACGCTGGCATCGGTCAGGGCGCGCATGGCGCAGGACACCGAAACCCCTGAAGACGCCAAGCAAGCAGCCTATGCCGAGACCGAGCGTGTGCTGAAAGTCTATTTCGACGCCCAGCCCGACCGCTGGTTTGTCGACAAATATCTTCGCCAGGTCCGCGATTGGGCCGATGGCCATAGCCTTGCGCCGGAACGCATCATCATGGGCGAGTTCGGCGCGCTGCGCACCGACGCCCGCTATGTCGCCGCGCCCAATCCGGATCGCGGGCGCTACATCGCCGATGTGAGGCGGAGCGCCGAGGAACTCGGCTTCGCCTGGGCACTGTGGGATCTCTTCGATGGCATGGGCATGATGGACGACACCACCCGGGCGCTGGACCCCGATATCATCGCGGCGCTTGGCCTGACCATGCCGGCGGACTGACCGGCCTGAACGCTGCCCGCGCCGGCCGATAGAGCACCAATGCCAGCACCACGAACTTGGTCAGCAGCGTCGTCTTCGACGCGACGCTTTCCGAAGTGTTGATCAGGATGACCCAGCCCAGCATCGGCAGCCAGATGCCGGGATGGCAGCGGCGCGCCACCTCGAACAGGAACAGCACGAAGCCGAACGTCAGCAAAAGCGTGAAGAAGGCGCCCTGATAAAGGACCGTGCGGATGATCGGGTTCTCGATGCCCTGTTCGAGACCGTTGATGCGGCGCAGGCTGTCGATCAGGTCGACATCCGGCCCCACGATCAGATCGCGCAATTCCAGGTGCTTGAAGAGCTCGAACATCTCGACCCGGGCATTGGCGCTGCCGCTGTCCGACACGAAGCGCTCCAGCAGCGCGTCGAAAAAGCCCAGATATGCCGCCACGATGATGACGACCGGCAGCAGGGCGGCGAGCATGAAGCCGAGTGCCGCACCCAGGAGATTGACGCGGCCCTGGCGCAATTTGGTGATGCCCTGAAAAAGCAGGTAGCAGCCGCCGAGCACCACCGTCGTCACCATCGCCGTGCGGCCGCCGAAGGCGACGAGTGCCGCGCATTGCAAGCCGATCAACCCTATCCGCACAGGCATCGACAGGGATCTGGCACCGGAGAGCAGCGCAAGCACATAGATCGACGTCACCATGGCATTGGCAAGCGGATGCCCCTGCAGCGCGCTCGAGCGCAGATCGGTGGTAAACGCCACGCCGTCGAGGCGATAGGGGAAGATAAGCGTCTTGGTGGCGAACTCGAAAAGGGCAAGCAAGGCATTCGCCGTCATGACCACGTGGACGACGGTCTGCAGTCCGGCGAAGGTCCGTTCGTCGTCCTCGCTGAGCATCAGCACGAGAAGTGCCGCAGCCACGAACGTATCGATCATGCCGGCCATACCTGGCCGCTGCCTGGCGATGACGACAACCAGAAGCACGATCGATATGGCGGCCATCAGCGCGCTGGCCGGCCGCCTGTCGGCGAGATGGACGATATGGCCGACCGGATTGCCTGATGCGCAGGAGCGCCAGGCAAGCAGCAGGACGATGAGATAGGTGGACGGGTGGATCTTGGTCGCCGGGTTGCCGAACAGGCCATCATAATTGTAGCCGACCAGCCACAGCATGCCCCCCGAGATGCTGAACAGCACCGCCACCGCCGCGATCAGTCCGAAGCGCGTCAGCGCATCGACCGAGGTGCCGGAGATGGGCGTGCCGGCGCGGGGTGCGGCAGCACCATGGTTCGAAGCGCTTGCGCTCCAACTGGCCGCCATATCAGGCGGCCTCGTCGACCAGCAAGGCGGCTGTCGGCAGGCGCCCCATCACGGAGACCGCCTGCGAAGTCGTCGTGACGTCGCGCATCGGGGTAGCGTTCAGCGTGGCGACGAGCACGATCTCGTCGGCCATGGCGACCAGCGGCGAGGCATTGAGATTGTCGGCCAGCGCGCCACCGTCGATGACGACGAGCTCGAAGCTCCGGCTGGCCCGCGCCAGCATCTGCTGCGCAAAATAGATGCCATGCGCTTCCTGGAAGACCGCCTTTGAGCGTCCCCTGCCCAGCACGGCAACGTTGCTGCCGGCGGCGTAATGGCTGACGGCCTCGAACGCGTACTCGCCGCGCAGAACATCGAGGATCCCCGGCTGCGGATCCTTCTGGCCGCCGCCGCCAGCATTGGCATCGATAAACAGCACACGGCTGCCCCTGGATGCCGCGGCATTGGCCAGCAGCCGCGCCACCCGGCTACGCTGCGCGCCCTCGCCCGGCGACGATGTCACCAAGATGGAAGGCACCAGCGGCCAGTCCGCCGGACGCTGGCCCGAACTGAACATGCGCCTCAGCGCAAGGCCGACGACGGCATCGGTCTTCTGGCTGGAGGCGGCGGCGCGCGCCCCGCCGAAAGGCCACCAGCGCCGGCCTGTGTCCGAC
>NZ_RZQP01000187.1:0-12498 GCF_003998165.1 Mesorhizobium sp. M7A.F.Ca.US.007.01.2.1
GCTCAGGAGCTTCGCGCTCGGCTTTGCCCGCATGGCCACGACATCAGGTTTTGGCCCAGAGCGAGCCAAGGCTGCAAAGCGGCTGCTTTCCGCCTGCATGGCCGAGCCCTTCTTCGTTTCCGGCAGCGGCCGCGAAGACGTCGCGTTGATGGAGGCCGCACCAGGGCGGATTTTCACGAAGGGCGGCGCCGAAGGCGTCCATTGTGCCGCAATTCCGGAACTTGGCCTCGGCATCGCACTCAAATGCGATGATGGCGCCGGCCGCGCCGGCGAAGCCATGGTTGCCGCCGTCCTTGCCAAACTGTTGCGTGCCGACGAGGCCTTGGCGGCGAAGCTGCTCGAATTGGCAAACGCGCCCATTGAAAATCGCAACGGTGCCAAAGTCGGAGCGCTGAGGCCGACGGCAACTCTCAAGTGACGTGATTGCGCTCGACGGTCAGATGCGCGTAGCCGCTACCGTTTGACGAGGCGAGATCGCCTGTCGCGGGCTCCGCCCAGCGCTGGCCGACAACCGCACCGTTCAGCGCGCCGTCGATGACATTGTCTGAAATGACGGCCGTACCGGCGCCCTCGACCACGGATACGACGATCCCGGTTCCTGCCTTGCGGATGATGTTGCCGGTGGCGACGACATTGCGCAGGTACGGGCCCCAGCCGATCTGCATGCCATAGAGTGGCGCGTTCTCGATGACATTGTTGGAAACGGTGGTGTCGGCCTCAACGCCGATGCCGACGCCAAATCCCGGCGAGTCGGCGGGGTAGGGGCCGCTGGTCGACAGATTGCGCACGATGTTGCCGGAACAGACGCCCATGCGGCCGCCTTCGTTGAAATTGACGATCGAGATGCCGTTGGCGGCGCCGTCGACGATGTTGTTGCTGATGATGGCGCCTTCGAACGAGAACTCGGAATAGATCGCCGTTTCGCCAGAGCGCGAGCAGGTGTTGCCCGATATCTGCAGGTTGCTGGCGCTGTTGGCGCGGATGGCCGAGAAGACGCAGTCCGAGACGATGTTGCCCGAGATGACGACATTGCCGGCGCGAAAGGCATTGATGCCGTTGCCGTTCTGCCCGGTTCCGCCGCTGCGTGCCTGGATCCCTTGGACGCGGTTGCCGGTGACCATGGTGCCGTCTTCGGCCACCTGCCAGCGGTGTACGAGGATGCCGCCATTGGCGCAGTCGGAAACGGTGTTGCCCGTGATGGCCAGCCCGCCGGCTTCGACCGAATAGATGCCGGCATCGGCGGCGCCCGATATCTCACAGCGCTCGATCCGGCCGATCGCGTGTTCCAGCGCCAGCCCGTTCTTGCCGCTGCCGGTGATCTGGCAATTGTCGATGGCGAGGTGCGCGACACGGCGCAGATCGAGCAGCCCTTGCGTGTAATCGCCCATCGCGCGGTTCGCACCATCGAAGACCAGTCCGCTAAGTTCGATATGGTCGGCCTGTTCGGCCATGAACAGGTGGCCGTCACCGCCGTAAACGATGCGCGTCGCGCCCGGCACGCCGGAAAGACGTACGCGGCCGGGCAGCGAAAGATTGGAGACGACATAGGTGCCGGGCGGCAGGAACACCGGCATGTCGCGGCTGTTTGCGTCACGCAGCAGTTTGGCGAAGGCCTTGCTCTGATCGTCTGATGTGCCGGGCTGCACGCCGAGTTCGGTGGCATTGATCGAGCCGCGCATCGAGGCTTTCTCGATGCCGCTCAAGCTTGCGGCTACCGCCTTGCCGAGCGCAAGGCCCATGACGGCAAAGCCGGCGGTTCCAGTCAGCAGCGTTCGTCTGTTCAACATCGGCACAGAATCCCAGCGTTCAACCTTGGCGTCGCAGGAATCGTGCCAGACGGTTTGCCTCTCCTCTGGACGGAAACGACAATGGCTTGTCGAGCAGCCTCTGCGGGCCTAAGTTCAGGAAATGAGCAGAGCTTTCACCCGCGAGGAAGACAGCGAAAATGCCATCGCCGGTGTCGGTGAGCGGCCGGTCAGCCAGCATCGCAATCTGGTGACGGAACGCGGCCTGGCGCAGATCGAGGAAAATCTGGCCGATCTGCGCGACATACTGGCGAAGGCCGAACGCAAAGCCGACCGCGAGCGCATAGCGGTCGTGTCGCGCGATCTGCGTTACTGGACCGCCCGGCGCGAAAGCGCCGAACTCTCGGTGCCGGAGCCGGGCAGTGACGTTGTGCGCTTCGGCATGGGCGTCACGATCGAGAGCGATGACGGCAAGAAGGTGCATTGGAAGATCGTCGGCGAGGACGAGGCTGATCCCACCAAGGGCAGCATTTCGCATGTTTCGCCAATGGCTGTCGCCCTGTTCGGCAAGAAGATCGGCGACTTGGCCAGCGTCAACGGCAAGGAATGGGAAATCGTCAAGCTCTCCGAGAGCTAGGACGTCTCAAATCCGCCGCACTGATTGGCGCGTCATTTGGCGAGTTTCTGAAGCCCGACCCGATATTTGTCCATGACCTCGCGCGCGGCCTTCATCTGCCGTTCGAACCTGTCGGCCACCGGTCTTAAAATGATGCCGTGATCAGTTTCGATGATCTGGAGCTGATCGCCCGATTGCAGATTCAAGCTGTCCAGCATTCCCGTGGCAAGATCAGGGCATCTGATCCGTCGTCGAGCTTGTGGATGGTCGTCTTCACGGTTACCGCACCTTGGTTGCAGTGTCAGTCTAGCACAACCTTTTCAGAGATGCAGCAGTCCTAGTCCGTGGCCAGCAGCCGGTCCAGCAGGCGATCCGCTGCCTCTGGAATGACTGTGCCCGGCGGGAAGATCTCGGCAGCGCCGGCTTGCCGCACCGCGTCATAGTCCTGCGGTGGGATGACGCCGCCGGCCACGATCAGCATGTCGCCGCGACCGAGCTTCTTCAGCGCGTCGCGCAGTTCGGGGATCAGCGTCAGATGTCCCGCCGCCAGCGACGAGGCGCCGACGATGTGGACGTCCTGTGCGACCGCCAGCCTGGCGATCTCATCCGGTGTCTGGAACATCGCGCCGACGGTGACGTCGAAGCCGAGATCGGCGAAGGCCGTAGCGATGACCTTCTGGCCACGGTCGTGGCCGTCCTGGCCCATCTTGGCGACGAGAATGCGCGGCTTGCCGCCGGTCTTCTTCTCGAAGGCGTCAAGCTTGTCCTGCAGCCCGTCGACCACGGGATGATCGCCAAGCGCCTTGCGATAGATGCCGGAAATGGTCTGCACCGTAGCGACGTGGCGCCCAAACGCCCTTTCCAACGCGAATGAAATCTCGCCGACCGTTGCATTGGCGCGCGCGGCTCGGATGGCGAATTCCAGCAGGTTTTCATTGCCTTGCGCGGCACGGGTCAGCGCATCGAGTGCGCTTTCGACGGCGGCGACGTCGCGCGTGCCCTTCAGCCGTTGCAGCTTCGACAATTGCCGGGCCCTGACCTCGGCATTGTCGATCTTCAGCACGTCGACCTCGATGTCGGTCTCGGGCCGATGGGCGTTGACGCCGACCAGCATCTGCTCGCCGGAATCGATCCGCGCCTGCGTGCGCGCGGCAGCTTCCTCGATGCGCAGCTTGGGAATGCCCTGTTCGGTCGCCGCCGCCATGCCGCCGAGCGCCTCGACCTCCTCGATATGGGCAAGCGCGCGCGCCGCCAGATCATGCGTCAGCCGTTCAAGATAGGCCGAACCGCCCCACGGGTCGATGATGCGCGTGGTGCCGGATTCCTTTTGCAGGATGAGCTGGGTGTTGCGGGCGATCCGCGCCGAATGGTCGGTCGGCAGCGCCATCGCCTCGTCGAAGGAATTGGTGTGCAGCGATTGGGTGTGGCCCTGCGTTGCAGCCATTGCCTCGATCATGGTGCGGACAATGTTGTTGTAGGGATCCTGCGCCGTCAGCGACCAGCCAGAAGTCTGGCAATGGGTGCGCAGCGACAACGAGCGCTCGTCCTTGGGCGAAAAATTCTTCTGCATCAGGGTCGCCCACAACAGGCGCGCGGCCCGCAGCTTGGCGACTTCCATGAAGAAATTCATGCCGATGGCCCAGAAGAAGGACAGGCGCGGCGCAAAGCGGTCAATGTCGAGGCCCGCCGCGACGCCGGCGCGGGCATACTCGATGCCATCGGCGATCGTATAGGCGAGTTCAAGGTCGGCCGTCGCGCCGGCCTCCTGCATGTGATAGCCGGAGATCGATATCGAATTGAACTTCGGCATGTTCTTCGATGTGTACGAGAAGATGTCCGACACGATCCGCATCGAGGGTTTCGGCGGATAGATGTAGGTGTTGCGGACCATGAACTCTTTCAGAATGTCGTTCTGAATGGTGCCGGCGAGATCTTTCTGCGCAACGCCCTGTTCTTCCGCCGCGACAATGTAGAGCGCCATGATCGGCAGCACCGCGCCGTTCATCGTCATCGATACCGTCATCTCGCCGAGCGGAATGCCGTCGAAGAGCTGCCGCATGTCGAGAATGGAATCGATGGCGACGCCAGCCATGCCGACATCGCCGGCAACGCGCGGATGATCGCTGTCATAGCCGCGATGCGTGGCGAGATCGAAGGCGACCGACAGGCCCTTCTGGCCGGCGGCAAGGTTGCGTCGGTAAAATGCATTGGATTCTTCGGCCGTCGAGAAGCCGGCATATTGCCGGATGGTCCAGGGCTGCTGGACATACATGGTCGGGTAGGGGCCGCGCACGAAGGGCGGCAGGCCGGGATAGGTGTCGAGATGCGGCAACCCCTTGAGGTCGCTTTGATTGTACAGATGCTTGGCGACGAGCCCTTCCGGCGTGGTCCGCTGGCCTTTGACCTCGACGGGAGCGCGGCGTGGCGGGACCCAGCCGATCTGGCCGAAGTCCGGGATCAAGAGCCGGCTCCGATCGATTGGTCGATGCGGACTGGAAACAGCGCCTCGCAGACGGCAACGCCTTCGGTGAAGGCCGGCCGCCGTTCCGCCGCCAGCGTCTCGACCGGACGTTCGTCTTTCGATGGATAGAGCGTGGTGCCGATGATGGCCCGTTGGCCTGTGCGGTAGGCTGCATTGCGCTGCTCCGCAGCTGCGTGGACGCGCTTCTGGATGCGTCCGTCCTGAAGGCTGGACAGGACACCGCCCTCGGCTTCGATCGTCTGCAATTCCGTCCACGCCAACTCGCACAACTCCGCGGTCAACGCCTCGACGGCGCCGGAACCATAGGCGGGATCGGTGACATGATCGATATGGCTTTCATTGGCCATGATCAGCTGCGTGTTGCGGGCAACACGACGGGCAAAACCCGCCGGCAGACCATGCGCGATCGTGTGCGGCAGGATGGAGATCGAATCGGCGCCGCCGCACGCCGCGGCAAAGCATGCAATGGTGGTGCGCAGGATGTTGGTCTCCGGATCCATCGCCGTCATCATGCGAAACGACGTCTCGGCATGGATATTGGCGGTGGATGTCGGGATCGAACAAGCCTCCTGCACCCGCGCCCATAGCCTGCGCAGTGCTCGCATCTTGGCCGTCGACAGCAACTGGTCCTGGTCGACGCTGAGCGCAAAACCGATATGGGGTGCGGCATAGACAAGCGGCTGCCGCGCCGTCTCGAACATTCTGAGATAGGAGACAGCCGAAGCCAGCATGATGCCAAGTTCCTGCGCTTCCGTGGCGCCGGCATTGTGGAACACGCGCCCGTCAGCTTCCAGCAGCACGCCCGGAACGCCCATCGCGAAGAAGTGCGCCAGCGACTGTGGCATAGAGGCCTGCAGCGCCTCGATCGACATGCGCAGCCGACCGGTTCCCGCGAAGATCGCCGCTGGATCGATGCCGAAGGAGAGGTTGAGCTTTGCCGGGTCCGATCGCCGCTTGCTCAGGAACGCGACCAGCCAGTCGGCCACGGCGCGGCTCCAGGGATGGGCGTCGATGCGAACCTGGATGCGGTTGAGCGGTATGCCGTCCAGCACCGCCTCCAGCGCCTCCGCCGTTCTCGGCAAGCCGTAGCCGAACGCGTTGGGCGCCCCTTCGAAGACCAGCGACAATCCCGTGGCACCCTGTGCAACATCCTCCAGCGCTTGGCTTCTGGCACGGTCGATGTCCGGATCGTCGATGCGCTGGCTGACGATCCATGGCGATTTCGGGTTTGTACGCACGATCGGTTCCGCCGCGGTGCTGCGGTCGTAGAGCGGTTCGATACGGATGTTGTCATCGCTGTGCGAGACCAGCTTTTCCTCGAAGGAAGCGCCTGCCAATGCCTTTTCCGCCAAGGCGAGCCATCGCTGACGCTCGGCGTTCTCGGGTTCCACGTCCTGGATCAAGGCTCCGGCGCCCATCCGTCCTCCTCGTTTCATGCGGCCGCACCAGCCGGGAGCGGTTCAGTCTACGGTCCCCGGTCCGATATCGCAATGCAATGCGCTTTCAGAGACCGGATTCGATCCATCAGATATAGGTCAGTCCGCGTGGACGACGATTGCCAAACAGCGGCAAAATCCGCAAGCTCCAAAAACCCGATCTGAACGAATGGGGCCGATTTGGGCGAATGGCCCGGATTTGGACGAATGGCATTGTCGCTGTGCAATGGCCTCACTATACCTGCGGCAAGGCCACTGGCTTTAGACACATCAGTTTGCGGAGACCGGACATATGGCTGACGAGACCAGTATTTTCATCGGCGCCAGCCGAAAGCCCGACGACAGCTATCAGCGTGCCGAGCAGTTGTTGCTGCGATATGGGAATCGTCACGGCCTGGTGACCGGCGCCACCGGCACCGGCAAGACCGTCACCTTGCAGATCCTGGCCGAAGGATTTTCCAACGCCGGCGTGCCGGTGTTCTGCGCGGACATCAAGGGTGATCTGTCGGGCATCGCGATGATGGGCACGGCACAGGATTTCCTCGTCAAGCGGGCCGAACAGGTCAAGCTCGATCCGTATGACTTCCAGGAATTTCCCGTTATCTTCTGGGACTTGTTCGGCGAGCAGGGTCATCCGATCCGCGCCACGGTCTCGGAAATGGGGCCGTTGTTGCTGTCGCGCCTGATGAATCTGACCGAGGCGCAGGAAGGCATCATGAACATCGCCTTCCGCCTGGCGGACGAGGAAGGCTTGCTGCTGCTCGACATGAAGGATCTGCAGGCGCTGCTCGCCAACATCGCCGAGCGCGCCGACGAGATCGGCTCGCGCTATGGCAACGTGACGAAGCCATCGGTCGGGGCTATCCAGCGCACGCTGCTGGTCCTCGAACAGCAGGGGGCCGCAAACTTCTTCGGCGAACCGGCACTGCGTATCGCCGATATCATGCGCACCACCCGCGACGGACGCGGCGCCATCAGCGTGCTTGCCGCCGACAAGCTGATGATGAATCCGCGGCTCTACGCGACCTTCCTGCTATGGCTGATGTCGGAGCTGTTCGAGGTGCTGCCGGAAGTCGGCGACCCCGACAAGCCGAAGCTGGTGTTCTTCTTCGACGAGGCCCATCTTCTGTTCGACGAAGCACCCAAGGTGCTCATCGATCGCGTCGAACAGGTCGTCCGACTGATCCGCTCGAAAGGCGTCGGCGTCTATTTCGTCACCCAGAACCCTTTGGATATCCCTGAAAAAGTCCTGGCCCAGCTCGGCAATCGCGTCCAGCACGCGCTGCGCGCCTATACACCGCGCGAGCAGCAGGCAGTCCGGACGGCGGCCGAAACGTTCCGGCCAAATCCCGATTTCGACTGCATGACCGCCATTACACAGCTTGCCACTGGCGAGGCGCTGGTCTCGACGTTGGAAGCCAAGGGTGTTCCGTCCATGGTGCAGCGGACACTGATCCGCCCGCCATCCTCGCGGCTTGGGCCCATAACGGCCGCTGAGCGGCAAAAGCTGATCCAGGAAAGCCCGGTCGCCGGCCAGTACGATCAGGCCGTCGATCGCGAATCGGCTTTCGAAATGCTGCAGAAAAAGGCCAAGGACGCGCAGGATGCCGAAGAGCAGGCCCAGCAGGCCGGCAGCGGCGGCTCGCGCTGGACCATTCCGGGCTTCGGCAATGACGATCCCGCGCCGCAATCCGGTGGCAGGCGCACATCTGCACCGCGCCCGTCCAACCGCCAGACGGTCGCAGAGGCGGCGATCAAGTCGGTGGTGCGCTCGGTCGGCTCCTCGGTCGGTCGGGCAATCGTGCGCGGCATTCTGGGGAGCTTGTCGCGCGGGCGGTGACTGGAGGCAGCGGGCGCCGCTGCCTAGTCAGCTCAGAAAATCGAATTCGTGATCGCCTTGACCGGTCCAAGCAGCACCGAACCGTCCGGCACGCCGGCATCGATCGGGATCGCCTGTCGGTTGGCCGTCGCCACCATGGGTTGGCTGGCATCGCTGGTCACGATGACCGGCGTCTTCGAGGGCACGCGATCATAGAGGTCGATAATGTCCTGGTTCATCAGACGCACGCAGCCTGACGACACCGACTTGCCGATCGAGCGCCACTCCGGCGAGCCGTGCAGACGGTAGAGCGTGTCGACATTGCCCTGGAACAGATAGAGCGCGCGTGCACCGAGCGGATTCTTCAGGCCGCCGGGCATGCCGCCATTGTCGGCGCTGTAGGGTTTCAGTTCCGGCTGGCGGGCTATCATTTCGTCCGGCGGCGTCCATTTTGGCCATTTCTGCTTCCACTGAACGACGGCGTCGCCGGACCATTCGAAGCCGGCGCGGCCAAGGCCGACACCGTAGCGTATCGCCTGACCGCCTGGACGAACCAGATAAAGGAAGTGGCCGGTCGTATCGACGACTATGGTTCCCGGCTTCTGTCCCGTCGGGTCGGGAACGATCTGACGCAGGAATTGCGGATCGATCTTGTCGACTGGGATGGCCGGCAAATCGAAGCCGCCGTCGCTGACTGCTGCATACATCGTCACATAGTCCGCCAGAGGCGGCTCGACATAGGTTGGTGGCGGCGGCTCGACCGGACCCGGCCCGGTGGTGGCGCATGCGGAAACCGCGATCGAAGCGGCGCCCAGGGCTGCGGCATTGAGAAAGCCGCGACGGCTCAGGCGAAAAGATTCGATTTCGGTTATGGACATGGTTGCCTTCTTTAAGTCTCAAATCGCAACAAAGCGTGAATTCGCCGACACTTACGCGGGTGCCTGACAACACCTGGGGCGATAGGCGGTTCCGATTCTGGCCCGAACGTGGGCAAACAAAGGCGAAGCTGTGACCAGGCTGCTACTGTGGCGCCAGAGACACAGGTCTCTTAGCTGCCGGGCACAAGGGCTTCGAGCGACGGCAGGATCAGGGCCGGTGGGAAGTCCCGGTATTCTTCGGGCTGGTTGGAGCGGTTGATCCACACCGTGCGAAAGCCGAATTTGGTGGCGCCTGCAATGTCCCAGCGATTGGACGACTGGAAGGAAACCGCGCCGGGGTAGAGGCGCCAGCCGGTGGCGACCATGTCGTAGACCGCGGGATCGGTCTTGAAGCGCCGCACCGTATCGACGGAATAGATATCGTCCAGAACCTGGTCGAGCGCGGCGGATTTGACCGCCGCCTGCAGCATTTCGGGCGAGCCGTTGGACAGGATCGCCAGCCTCGCTCCCGAAGCCTTGAGCGCCTTGAGCACGGCCGGCACTTCCGGATAGCAATCGAGCCGCCAATAGGCATCCAGCAATATCGCCTTGAGACCGGGGTCGGCCGAGGGAACCTTGCGCAAGGCGAAATCGAGCGCCTGTTCGGTCAGTTGCCAGAAATCGGCATAGGCGCCCATCAGCGTGCGCACCCAGGAATATTCGAGCTGTTTGGCGCGCCAGATCTCGGACAGCAATTGGCCGTCCGGCCCGATCCGGTCGGCATGACGGCGCACGGCGGCATGCACGTCGAAAAGCGTGCCATAGGCGTCGAAGACATAGGCGGCGTATTGCATGACAGCAGTTTTGAGGGCAGGCGCGACAAGGTGCAAGCTTTGATTGCATTGCGCCCCGGCACTGGCCTCAACAAAACTCCATGATGCCGGTTGACGGCGCCCGCCAAAGCATCTTCCAATGGCTGTCACACGAGACCGATTGAGATGGGACGACACGATGACACTGGCGGCTGCGGCGCAATCCACGACATGGACTTTCGTCGACGGTGATTGGCACGAAGGCAACGTCGCCATTCTGGGGCCGCGCAGCCACGCCATGTGGCTCGGCACCAGCGTCTTTGACGGCGGCCGCTGGTTCGAAGGCGTGGCGCCGGATCTCGACTTCCACGCAGCCAGGGTGAATTCCTCGGCGATTGCGCTCGGCCTGAAGCCGAACATGAGCGCCGACAAGATCGTCGGGCTGACATGGGATGGGTTGAAGAAGTTCGACGGCAAGACGGCGGTCTATATCAGGCCGATGTACTGGGCCGAGCATGGCGGCTATATGGGCGTGCCGGCCGATCCCGCCTCGACGCGCTTTTGCCTTTGCCTCTATGAATCACCGATGATTCCGGCGACTGGCTTTTCGGTGACCGTGTCGCCGTTCCGGCGTCCGACCATTGAAACCATGCCGACCAACGCCAAGGCCGGCTGCCTTTACCCCAACAACGGTAGGGCCATTCTCGAAGCCAAGATGCGCGGCTTCGACAACGCAATGGTGCTCGATATGCTGGGCAACGTCGCCGAGACCGGAACCTCGAACATCTTCCTGGTCAAGGACGGCCACGTCTTTACGCCTGCGCCGAACGGCACCTTCCTGTCCGGCATCACCCGCTCGCGCACGATAGCGCTGCTCGGCGAATATGGCTTCAGGACCACGGAAAAGACGCTGTCGGTGCGCGATTTCCTCGAAGCAGACGAAATTTTTTCGACCGGGAACCATTCCAAGGTGGTGCCGATCACGCGCATCGAGGATCGCAATCTGCAACCCGGGCCGGTGGCCAAAAAAGCGCGCGAACTCTATTGGGATTGGGCGCATTCGACTTCTGCTGTTTGAGCGGATAAAAAGGCGATCGACGCTTCATCCGGAGTTGTCCCAACCCATTCCAGACCTATCTTACTCCGGTATCGACACCGGATTTTTCCACGAGGGAGTACTATCCATGGCCTTTGAATTGCCCGCTCTGCCTTACGACTATGAGGCCTTGCAGCCTTACATGTCGAAAGAGACGCTGGAATATCACCACGACAAGCACCACAAGGCGTATGTCGATAACGGCAACAAACTCGCCGCCGAGGCCGGCTTGGGCGATCTGTCGGTCGAAGAGGTGGTCAAGCAGTCGTTCGGCAAGAATGCCGGCCTCTTCAACAATGCCGCCCAGCATTACAACCACATCCATTTCTGGAAGTGGATGAAGAAAGGCGGCGGCGGCAACAAGCTGCCGGGCGCCTTGCAGAAGGCAGTCGATAGCGATCTCGGCGGCTACGACAAGTTCAAGGCCGACTTCATTGCCGCTGGCACGACACAGTTCGGCTCCGGCTGGGCCTGGGTCTCGGTCAAGGATGGCAAGCTGGCGATCTCCAAGACACCGAACGGCGAAAACCCGCTCGTCCATGGCGCGTCGCCGATCCTCGGCGTCGATGTCTGGGAGCACTCCTACTACATCGACTACCGCAACGCCCGGCCGAAATATCTCGAGGCGTTCGTCGACAGCCTGATCAACTGGGACCATGTCCTGGAATTGTACGAAAAGGCGAAGTGATCGATTTCCAGAAGCCCCGGTATCACCCGGGGCTTTTCTTTTCTGCGTCCCGCAAGAGCAAAGGTCCGGCAAAAATCATCAGGGGGAAGGGAATTTTCCCTCTGTAACATCCGTTGACGTCCTGTCCCGAAATGCCTTCATCATGGAGCCAATTGAATGAGAAAGCTTGTTATCGCCATCTCTATGCTCGCACTCGCGGCTTCGGCGGCCTTTGCCGACCCGATCCTCGACCGGCAGGCACTGATGAAGGAACGTGGAAAGATCGTCGGCGGCCTGTCGAAAGTGGTCAAGGGCGAGGAGCCGTTTGATGCCGCCGCGGTGCTGACGGCGCTGCAGGCGCTGCATGCGAATGCCGAGAAAGTCGACGTCGACGCGCTGTTTCCGGCGGGCAGCGACACAGGCGGCGATACCACTGCGTCGCCGAAGATCTGGGAAGACATGGCCGGCTTCAAGGCCACCAACGCCAAATATGTCGCCGACGTCAAGGCCGCGGCCGCTGCCGCTCCTGCCGACGTCGATGCGTTGAAGGCGCAATTCGGCGCCATCGGCTCCGATTGCGGCACCTGCCACCAGACCTACCGGGTGAAAAAAGGCTGATAGCGGGCGATGCCCTGGCTAAAGAAACTCGTCGGCGCCATCGTCATCCTCGGCGGCGTCGGCGCGGTTGCCGGGTGGGTCGGGTCGGCGCCGGTGAGGCTCGACAGGGAGACCCTGGCCAAGCTCGGTCCTGGCGACGCAGCCAGGGGCAAGCGCATTTTTTATGCCGGCGGTTGTACATCCTGCCATGCAAAGCCGGGCTCACAGGGCGATGCGCGGCTTCAACTCGTGGGCGGTCTCGAGCTCAAGACGCCGTTCGGAACCTTCGTGCCGCCCAACATTTCGCAAGACGCTAAGGACGGCATCGGCGCATGGTCGGTCGAGGACCTCGCCAATGCCATGCTGAAGGG
>NZ_RZQP01000188.1:0-12386 GCF_003998165.1 Mesorhizobium sp. M7A.F.Ca.US.007.01.2.1
ATAAGACATATCATATGAATAGTATGAAGAATAACAAATCTTTCAGTATGGCGCGTACGTCGAGAGTCGCGGTGGCGGTTTCCAGCGGCTCCACCGCTCTGCATGCGACCGTCGTCGAGCAAATCGGATTGCGCATCGTTCAAGGCGATTTCCTGCCCGGCGAGGCACTGCCCAATGCCGACGATTCAAGCGAGATGCTGGGGGTCAGCCGCACGGTGCTGCGCGAGGCGATCAAGGTGTTGGCGGGCAAGGGGCTGGTCGAATCGCGGCCGAAGACCGGCACAAGGGTGCGTCCTCGTGCCGACTGGAATTTCCTCGACCCGGACGTCCTGTCATGGCGCTATGCCAGCGGTGTCAGCGCCGACGATGTCCGGGCGCTGTTCGAATTGCGCAGGGCCATCGAGCCGATGTCGGCAGCGCTTGCGGCCCAGCGCGCCACGCCAGCGCAGATCGCCGAGATCAATGCAGCTCTGGTCGAAATGGAGGCGGTGGTCGACGACGGCGACCGCTTCGCCAAGCCTGACCTTTTGTTCCACCAGACCATACTGCGCATGACCGGCAATGAGCTGATCGGCTCGCTGGCGGCACTGGTCGAAACCGCATTGGTGACGAGCTTTCGTCTTTCCAACGACAATCCGGAAGGGCAGCGCCCCTCATTGCCGCTGCACCGGGAAGTCGCCGAAAAGATCGCCGCCGGCGACGCGACCGGCGCACAAAAGGCGCTGCTGGTCCTCATCGACAATGCCGAGGAGGACGTGCGCCGCAGTGTCGAGAACCGCAACAAGCGCCGCCAGAATCGGGAGCTGGCATCGTGAGCGACACCAAACGCAAACTGCGGTCCGAGGCCTGGTTCGGCGGTGAGGGCAAGAACGCCTTCATGCACCGCAGCTGGATGAAGAACCAGGGCATTCCCGCCGACGCTTTCGACGGCCGCCCGGTGATCGGCATCTGCAACACCTGGTCGGAATTGACCCCATGCAACGCGCATCTGCGGGCGCTGGCCGATCACGTCAAGCGCGGCGTCTATGAAGCCGGCGGCCTGCCGCTCGAATTTCCGGTGATGTCGCTGGGCGAAAGCAACATGCGCCCCACCGCCATGCTGTTTCGCAACCTGGTCAGCATGGATGTCGAGGAGTCCATCCGCGGCAATCCGATCGACGGCGTCATCCTGCTGGTCGGTTGCGACAAGACCACGCCGGCGCTGCTGATGGGGGCTGCGTCGTGCAATCTGCCCACCATCGCCGTTTCCGGCGGGCCGATGCTCAACGGCAAGTTCCGCGGCCAGGACATCGGCTCGGGCACGCATGTCTGGAAATTCGCCGAGGAGGTCAAAGCCGGCCGCATGCCGGTTGCCGACTTCCTCGCCGCCGAGCAGGGCCAGAGCCGATCGGCGGGCAGCTGCATGACGATGGGCACCGCCTCGACCATGGCCAGCATGGTCGAAGCGCTCGGCATCGGCATGCCGGACAATGCCGCGATCCCGGCGGTGGATTCGCGCCGTGGCGTGCTCGCCCAGATGGCCGGACGCCAGATCGTCGATCTGGTGCGCAGGGACGTGACGATCGCGGAGATCCTCACCAGGCAAGCGTTCGAGAACGCCATTCGCGTCAACGGCGCGATCGGTGGCTCGACCAATGCGGTGCTGCATCTGATCGCCATCGCCAACCGGATCGGTGTCGATCTCAGCCTCGAAGACTGGGACCGCCTAGGTCGTGACGTTCCAACTATTGTCGATTTGATGCCGTCGGGCCGGTTCCTGATGGAAGATTTCTACTACGCCGGGGGGCTAGCTGCGGTCATGGCGTCGCTTGATGAAGTGGGGCTTCTTCATCGCGACGCCATGACCGTCAGCGCCAAGACCATCGGTGAATTGATCGACGGCGCGCCCAACTACAACAGCGAAGTGATCCGCCCAATGAGCGAGCCGCTGACCAAGGAAGGGGGCATCTCCATCCTGCGCGGCAATCTGGCGCCTGACGGCGCGGTCATCAAGCCGTCCGCGGCAACGCCCGAGCTGATGCAGCATCGCGGCAAGGCGGTGGTGTTCGAAAACATCGAGCATTACTACGCCCGCATCGACGATCCGGAGTTGGATATCGACGCCTCCTCGGTGATGGTGCTGAAGAACTGCGGGCCGCGCGGTTATCCCGGAATGGCCGAGGTCGGCAACATGCCGCTGCCGGCCAAACTGCTCAAGCAAGGCATCTCCGACATGGTGCGCATTTCGGACGCGCGCATGAGCGGCACCGCCTACGGCACCGTGGTTCTGCATGTGGCGCCGGAAGCAGCCGCAGGCGGCGCGCTGGCGCTGGTGCGCGACGGCGACCTCATCGAGCTCGACGTCGCCGGCCGCCGGTTGGAACTTTTGGTGTCGGAAGAGGAGCTCGCCATCCGCCGGCGTGACTGGAAGCCGCCGGCGTCGCCGGAGGGCGGCTACCAGAGCCTTTATGTCGAGCGCGTGCTGCAGGCCGACAAGGGCTGCGATTTCGACTTTCTCGTCGGCCGGCGCGATGCCGGCATTCCTCGGCATTCGCACTAGAGAGGCGCGCGATGACGGATGAAATCGGCTACGCGATCTATCCAAGCCTCAAGGGCCGCAGCGTGTTCATAACCGGCGGCGGCAGCGGCATCGGCGAAAGCCTGGTGCGCCATTTCTGCGCCCAGGGCAGCCGCGTCGCCTTCGTCGACATGGCCGAAGAACCATCCCAACGTCTGGTCGGCGCGATTGCGGCCGAGGGACATGCCGCGCCGCTGTTCATTCCCTGCGACCTGCGCAACGTCGAAGAGTTGCAGGCGGCAGCCGTGCAGGCAATGCAGCACAATGGCCCCATCCAGGTGCTGTGCAACAATGCCGGCAATGACGACCGCCACCAGACCAAGGATGTGACGGTTGCCTATTGGGACGACCGCATGGCGGTCAATCTGCGCCACCAGTTCTTCGCGGCGCAGGCGGTGCGTCCGCAGATGAGCGCGCTGGGCGGCGGCTCGATCATCAACTTCGGCTCCATCACCTGGATGGTCGGCGATCCGGATTGCCCAGCCTATGTCACCGCGAAAGCGGCTGTATACGGCATGACGCGGGCGCTGGCCCGCGAACTCGGCCCCGAGCGCATCCGCGTCAACTGCATGGTGCCGGGCTGGGTGATGACAGAGCGCCAGATGCGCCTGTGGTTGAACCCGGCCGGCGAACGCCAGATCGCGGAAAGGCAGTGCCTGCCCGACCGGCTGCAACCCTCCGATATCGCGCGCATGGCGCTGTTCCTGGCCGCCGACGACAGCCGCATGTGCACGAGCCAGCAGTTCATCGTCGATGCGGGCTGGGTGTGACCCGTACGGCTTCAAAGGAAGAAGGTTAGTTCATGCGTCTTGTTCAGTTCAGAATGGCCGACGGCAGCAGAGGGGTTGGCCGTGTCTGCGATGACGGCAATCATCTGCACCCTCTCGAGGAGACCAGCAGCGTGCTGGAGCTGGCCGAAGCGGCAATCGCCGAGGGCACGTCGATCGCAGCGCTGGTCGAGAAGCGGACCGGCAGCGCGACGATCGACTACGACCAGCTGTTGCGCGACGGCCAGGTGCTCGCTCCGGTCGACCATCCCGAACCGGCGCGCTTCCTGGTCACCGGCACCGGCCTCACCCACACCGGAAGTGCCGCCGCGCGCAACCAGATGCATGTTCTGACCCATGGCGAAGGTGCCGACGAATCCGATTCCTTGAAAATCTTCCGCATGGGGCTGGAGGGCGGCAAGCCTGGCGCCGGCAAGATCGGGATTCAGCCAGAGTGGTTCTTCAAGGGCGTCGGCACCTGCGTTGTCCCGCCCGGCGCGCCGCTGCCGATGCCGGCATTCGCGAAAGCCGGTGCAGAGGAAGCCGAGATCGTCGGGCTTTATGTCAATGGACCCGATGGCCATCCCTATCGCATCGGCTATGCGCTCGGAAACGAATATTCCGACCACGTGACGGAGGGCGAGAACTACCTTTATCTCGCCCATTCCAAGCTGCGCTCCTGCTCGATCGGTCCGGAACTGCTGATCGGTGACCTGCCCGAAGAAGTGCGCGGCCATTCGCGCATCCTACGCAACGGCACTGTTATCTGGGAGCAGGAGTTCCTGTCGGGTGAAGCGCACATGTCGCACTCGATCGCCAATCTCGAACACTTCCATTTCCGCTACCCGATGCACCGCAGGGCGGGCGACCTGCACGCCTATTTCTTCGGCGCGGCGGTGATGAGCTACGCCTCCGGCGTCAAGACGGCTTCCGGCGACGAGTATGAAATCCAGGCACAGACGTTCGGCAAGCCACTGCGCAACCGGATGGTGTCGGTGCCGGACGAGGGACTGGTCGCTGTTACCCAGCTGTGACGGCGCAGGCCCGAAAATTACGGTCCACCAGAACGATAATGGGAGATTAAAAATGGGACTGAAGAAAGCGTTTCTAAGACTAGCGACAATCGGGCTCAGCATCGGCCTGATGACATCGGCGGCGCTCGCCGCGAACCTTCGGGTACTGGCCTGGGACGGCTACGCCGATGCCGACTGGGTCAAGGACTTCACCGCCGCGACCGGCATCGGCGTCGATGTCGTCTTCATCGGCAGCGACGACGAGATCTGGGCCAAGATCAAGGGCAGCGAGGGCCAGGACTTCGACGTCTTTGCTGTCAACACCGCCCAGTTGCAGCGCTACATCAAGGCTGACCTGGTGTCGCCGATCGACGTCACCAAGCTCGCCAACCAGAAAGACGTGCTGCCGCGCTTCCGCGACCTGACGGCGGTCAGCGGCGTGACCAAAGACGGCAAGGTCTACGGCATTCCGTTCTGCTTCGACTCCATCGGCCTGATCTACGACACCGACAAGGTCAAGCCGGCGCCGACCTCGATGTCGGTTCTGTGGGACCCGGCCTACAAGGGCAAGGTGCTGGCGTATGATAATGGCGAGCACAATTTCTCGTTCACCGCACTGACGCTCGGCTACAAGGATCCGTTCAACCTCAACGAAGAGCAGATGGCTGCAGTCAAGGCCAAGCTGGTCGAACTCAAGCGCAACGTGCTCAGCTTCTACACCACCGCCGACGAGGCGCAGCAGATCTACCAGAACAATGATGTGGCCCTGATCTGGGCCAATTACGGCCAGCAGCAGGTCAAGGCGCTGCAGAAGATCGGCGCCCATGTCGCCTACGTCAATCCGAGCGAGGGCGCGCTTGCCTGGCTCGACAACTGGGTCATTTCCAAGGGTGTCCGTGATAATGCGGCAGCCGAGAAATGGATTGATTTCATGCTGAGCAAGAAGGTCGGCGGCGAGCTTTCCGAGCGCACCGGCTTCGGCAACACGGTGACGGAAACCGGCAGCGCCGGCGGCAACGACAAGCTGGTCTGGCTCAACAATGTCGAGGACCCGCTCAAGCGTTCGGACATGTGGAACGAGGTCAAGGCAACGCCCTGATCTTTCCGCACCATGCCTTCGAAGGACCCGGCGGTCCGGAGTTCCGGACCGCCGAAGCGTATGCGAGAGTATTTCATGAACCAGAACACCGACCTCTTGACGCTGCGGTCCGTCTCGAAATCCTACGGCACGGTCCCCGTGCTGCACGACATCGACCTGTCGATCAAGGACGGTGAGTTCCTCACCGTTCTTGGACCCTCCGGCTCCGGCAAGACCACGGTACTGCGGCTGATCGGCGGGCTGGAACCGCTGACGTCGGGCGAGATACGCCTGGATGGGCAAGACATCAGCCGCATGCCGATCAACCGGCGGCCGTTCAACACCGTGTTTCAGGACTATGCGCTGTTCCCGCACCTGACCGTTTCCGGCAATGTCGGCTACGGGCTTTCGGTTCGCCATGTCCAGCGCAAGGAAATCGCGCGCCGAGTCGCGGAGGCGCTGGAACTGGTCCAGCTCGGGCGTTTCGCCGACCGCTTTCCGGCGCAGCTCTCCGGCGGCCAGCGCCAGCGCGTCGCACTCGCCCGTGCGCTGATCTGCCAGCCGCGCCTGATCCTGCTCGATGAGCCGCTCGCCGCACTCGACCTCGAACTGCGCCGGCAGATGCAGGTGTTCCTAAAGTCCATCCAGCGCGAAATCAGGACCACCTTCCTGTTCGTCACCCATGACCAGGAAGAAGCCATCGGCATGGCCGATCGGATCTGCGTCATGGAGGCCGGCCATATCCGCCAGCTCGGCACGCCGCACGACCTTTACTACAGACCGGATTGCGAATTCGTCGCGCGTTTCTTCGGCGAGAACAATCTGGTGGCCGGGAAACTCGGACCGGTCCAGGGCGAGCTGCGATCGATCGAGACGGCGCTCGGGCGCCTCATCTGTTCGATCAGCGACCAGCCGCATTTGAAAGCCGCAGCGGAAGGCGCCAGCGCTTACGCCGCGTTCCGTCCAGAAGCCTTGCACCTTGCAGATGCAAAGGACACCGACAACCGTTTTTCCGGCACGATCTCCGATCTGGCCTTTGCCGGCTCGTCGACCGTCGCCACCATCGCGGCCGGCCCCGGCAATGCCGCGCAACGCTTGCGGCTGCGCGTGCCAAGCCGGGTCGACGGCAGCGCGCTCAGATCCGGCGAGGCCGTATCGCTTTCCTTTGCGCCGCATGAAGGCCATCTGGTGCTGGCATGAGCGAAGCCGGATCGACACTGCCTGCGGAAAAACGGCTGTCGCTGCTGGTGACGGTGCTGGCGTTTGCCTTGCCGGTGGTCTTCGTCCTGGTGCCGCTGGCGATCTTCCTCGGCTACAGCTTCTTCAGCGTCGACCAGGGCACGATCGTCTACGGCTTTTCGCTGGGCAATTATGTCAGGTTCTTTACCGATCCGGTCTTTCTGCCGGTGTTCTGGAACACCATCGTGCTGTGCGTGTCGGTGGCCATCGTCTGCATCCTGCTCGCCTATCCCGCCGCCTATTTCCTGACGACGCTGAAAGGGCGCTGGCGCTATGCCTTGCTGATGCTGCTGCTGGTGCCGCTGCTGATGAGCTACGTCATCAAGATCTATGCGATCCGCAGCATCCTCGGCCTCAACGGCTTCCTCAACAAGGCACTGGTGGCGCTCGGTATCCTGCAGGAACCGTCGACGCTTTTCGTGTTCAATATGAACGCTATCCTTTTGACGCTGACCCTGCTCTTGATCCCCTTCGCCATCCTGCCGATCTTCCTGTCGCTGGAGCGGATTCCGCAGGTGCTGCTGCGCGCATCCGACGATCTCGGCGCGAGCGGCTTGCAGACCTTCCTGCGCATCACCTTGCCGCTCAGCCTGCCCGGCGTCGCTTCGGCGGCGAGCTTCGTCTTCGTGCTGGCGATCGGCGATTTCCTGACGCCGCAGATGGTCGGCGGGATCAGCGGCTTCACCTTCGGCCGCATCCTCTACAGCCAGTTCGGCACGGCCTATAACTGGCCGTTCGGCGCGGCGCTGTCGGTGGCGCTGGCCGTCGTGGTGATCGCCGCAATCCTCATCGGCGAACGCTTTGGCCGCAACCCGGGGACTTCGGCATGAGCGCCCTGCCCCGACTGTCCACGATCTTTCTGGCCGCGATCACGACACTGGTTGCGGTCCTGCTCTACAGCCCGCTGTTCGTGCCGATCGTTTCGTCGTTCTTCACCATTTCGCATGGCTCCGTCGACTGGTCGTCGCCGACGCTTGCGACCTATGTGGCGCTGGCTGAAAACCACGACATATTGGCCGCTCTGCGCACGACGCTGATCGTCGGCGTCTGCACCGTCATCCTGTCGGTGGTCAGCGGAACGCTGCTGGCGCTCTATTATCATGGGCGCCGTTCCGGACGCTCGCTGCTGCAGTTCATCATCTTCCTGCCGTTCCTGATGCCGCCGATCATCAGCGGCCTGGCGCTGCTGATCTTCTTCCGCGAGATCGGCCTCGAACGCTCGCTGCTGACGGTCGTTATCGGCCATACGGTTTTCGTGCTGGCGATCGTCTACCGCACGGTGCTGACGCGGCTGCAGTCGATGAGCCGCACGCTGGTTGAAGCGTCCTACGATCTCGGTGCCACGGGCTGGCAGACCTTCTGGCGCATCATCCTGCCGAACCTGTCGAGCGCCATGGTCGGCGGCGCCATCCTGGCCTTCGCCCTGTCATTCGACGAGACCATGATCACCATCCTGGTCACTGGCACGCAAAGCACGCTGCCGGTCAGGCTGTGGGCGATGATGCGGCTTGGCTTCTCACCCGACATCAATGCGCTGGTGGCGCTGATCCTGATGTTCACCGTGCTGCTCTGCGTGCTCGCCGCCCGCTTTCTCATCCCCAGGCAAGTTGCGACGGAACGGACGTGAGTGCCGGGCAAGAGCGCCGCAATGAGGCAGCCATATTCTTGGCCCGGCATCGATGCTGACATAATCGATGCCGGACCAAACGGAATGATGCTTACTGAAGCTTGGCCTGCAAGGCGTTGACATCGTCGGTGGTCATTTCACCGTCCGTCGCTACCTTGCCGTCGACGATCTTCCACAGCCGGAACGGGCCTGTGATGTCGCCATATTTATCGAAGGCGACCGGGCCGATGACGCCTTCGTAGCGGATCGGCTTGCCGTCCTTGATCAGGCCGAGCGCCTTGGCGAACTCTTCCTTGCCAGCAAAGATCGGCGTGCCGGCCGGATCGACCGCCTTGTACATCGCGTCCTTGATCTTGGCCGGGTCCTCAGAGCCGGCAATGGCGATGGCGAGGCCAACAATCGCGCCGGCGTCATAGGAACGGTCGGCTGCCGGATTGGTCGGTTCGATGCCGGAGAATTCCTTATAGTTCTTGGTGAAATACTCCGTCGAGGCCGTCGGGCTGGTGCCGGACGACGTGCCGTAGGCTTCCTTCAGATAGTCGGCGCCGACGGATTCGATGAAGTCCGGGCTGTTCATGCCGTCATTGAGCAGGAATTTCTGCACGCCGCCCTGCGAGATCCAGGTGCGGGCGACCGTGGCGCCGTCGACCGGTGTGCTGACGAGGTAGAGACCGTCCGGTTCACCGGCCATTGCCGCGGTGACTTCGGAGGCATAGCTCGACTGCTTTTCATTGTAAGGCGTGTCGGAGACGATGGTGCCGCCGAGCGCTTTGTAGGCACGCGAGAATTCGGCCACCATGTTGACGCCGAAATCGTTGTTGACGTGGATGATCGACAGCTTCTTGAAACCCTTGTCGATGGCATATTTGGCGGCGGCGACACCCTGCAGCGCATCCGAGGTGATGGTGCGGAAGAAGATGCCGTTGGTCTTGCCGTCGCGGCCGAGCGCGGTCAGCGTCGGCGAGGACGATGCCGGGGAGACCTGGACGATCTTGGCCGGTGCCGTGACCGATGTCAGGATTGGGATCGACACCGAAGAAATGATGCCGCCGATGATCACAGGCACTTTCTTGACCTGCACAAGCTGAGTGGCGGCGTCGACCGCGATGTTGCCCTGGCTCTGGCTGTCGCGCGTGTCGGTGACGAGATCGCAGCCGCGCACCCCGCCGGCTCCGTTGATGTCGCGGAAGGCCATCTCGACCGACTTGGCGCCGGCCTGGCCGTATTCGCCAGCCGGGCCGGTCAGCTCCATGACGAGGCCGACGGTGATCTTGCAATCGGCGGCTTGCGCAGCACCCGCCATCGTGACGAGAGCGAGCGCTGTGGTGAGTTGGAGTATCGTCTTTGTCATTGTTGTTCCCCTTTCGTTACTCGACTGTATTTGAATTCTGTAGCCTGTTCAGCGTTCCGGCACCTGCAGCCAGGTTTCATGCAGATGTCGCCATTCGACGCCGTTGGGCGCCGATGAACTGGTGGTGAAGACGGCGCTCGATTGACGGCGGCTGTGCTTGCCTGCGCGCAGCTGCGCTTCGACATAGAGGACGACGATGGTATCCGCGTCCTGCCAGCCGGGCCGGATGTCCTCGATCGAAATGGCGAAACCATCGTCGCAGGAAGCACGGCTTGCGCGGACATGGTCGACGACCGCTTCGCGATCGAGGATCTGCCCGTCCGGCGCCACCATGCTGAGGTCCTTGCCCATGGCGCGTTCGAAGCGGCCGAAGTCCACCGTGTTGGCTCGCGCGGCGACGAACCAGTCGACGAAGAAGCGGTGCAGGTCGATGATTTCGGCGCTGGCGCGTGAAAACAGGGAGGGTTCGCCGCTCATTTCTTCCCCGCATTGAGGTTGTAATGCATGATCGAACCGTGGCGGCCGCGGCGGTCGCGTTCCAGCGTGTAGACGTCACCTTCGAGGCCGGTGCCTTGCGCGATGACGGCCGCAATCCGCTCCCGGTCCTCGGCGTCGAGCGCAACGTCCATGATTTTCGCATTGGCAATGGCGTGGGCCTGGTTGCGGGCGCCGACGATGACCGCCGCCACTTGCGGCTGCTCCAGCACCCAGGCGCTGGCGATGGTGGCGACGTCAACGCCGTGGCGGTCGCCAACGGCCTTCAGCGCCTGCAGCAGGTGCTGGAACAGCTCCCAGCCGCCAAAATCGTCGATGATCAGCTTGTACTTGACCAGCGAGCGGTTTTCGAGCGGCGTGGCGGGCTCGGCCGCACCGAGCCATTTGTTGCTGAGGAAGCCGCCGGCGACTGAGCCATAGCAGAGGAAGCTGACGCCGTTCTGTTTTGCGAGCGCGGCCAGGCTGCTGCCCGGGCGCTGGTCGAGCACGGAATATTGCAGTTGCTGGCTGACCAGTGGGATGCCGGCAGCGAGTATCTCGGCGAGCCTTGGCGTGTCGAAATTGGTGGTGCCGAGATTTCGCACCTTGCCCTCCAACCGAAGCTCGTTGAGCCAGCCCATGGCATCGACATAGCGCGGCTGTTCATAGTCCCACCAATGGAACTGCACGAGATCGAGCCGCTCGGTCTTCAGCCGCCGCAATGACTGGTCGATGATGCCCCTGATGTAGTCGCGGCTGATACTGGCCAGCCGTTCGAGGTCGGGCACCAGCTTGGTGTGCACCTTCATCCTGGCCGCGACGTCGAGGCCGCGCTCGCTGGCCAGCCGCAGGCGCGCGGCACCGATCAGCTCCTCGACGCCGGTGTAGATGTCGGCGCAATCATAGGTCCAGATGCCGGCATCGAAAGTGGCGATCAGATCGGCCACCGCCTGGCTGCGGTCAATGGCGCCGTGGCCGCCAGCCAGCTGCCAGCCGCCGCGAATGACGCGCGAGATGGTGTAGCCGGGGCCGAGTTCGAAGGTCTTGGCGGTCATCTAAGGTCATCCTCTTTCGGCAGCGGCACCGCCGTCGTCTCGGCGTGGCTGAACCGCCGCTTGGCCGCCCTGACGATCCGCAGCCGGCTGCCGCAATTGGGATCGGGACAAGCGATCTCGGCGTCCGAGGTCATCCAGTCGTTCGGGTGGGTTGGGCGCTGCTTGGCTGCCAGCAGCGGCAACACGGCGGCGATCGAATAGATCGAAAAACCCTGCCCTGCCGGCATCGACAGCATCTCGCCCTTGAGCTCGAAATAGTCGCCTTCTTTGGCGCCGCAATAGATAGGTTTGCCCTTGGGGATGACCGCCTCGACGCGAAGGTCGAACAGCTCGAAACCGTCGTCGGCCATGTCAGGCCTCCATCAGGCTGAAGGTGATATCGCAGGCGCCGTTGCGGCGGATGACACCGCACGCGGAGGCGAACCGGTCACGCTCTTCGACGCGCACCTGCGCCACCACACTGCCGGCCAGCCAGCCTATCGGGAACAAGAGCCGCGCGCCCTGCCCGTAGTAGAGGCCAATGTCGAAGATCGCATTGGGATTGCCGCCCCACATGCGTGGCGGCACGTAGGACAGTACGATGTCGCCCGGCTGCGGGTTCAGCGTCGCGTTCTCGGCCGGCAACGGTTTTGCATAGGCCTGGCCCTCGAGGTCGGCTGATGGAACCGGACAGGAAATCTCAGGCCCCGTCCACATCGCATGGATGCCCGGAACAACGCGTGGCGTGCCGAGATAGGCCAAGAGGAAGACAGCGTTTTCCGGCGCCTTCTCGGGCAGCAGCAATGCCGTTACGGAAAGCTGCGAGCGCGGCTCGGTGATCCTGATGGCGGTCATGTCTGGTCTTTCGCGGCGGCGGCCTGCAGCTTGCTGCGCAGGAAGGTGAAGGGTCGGCTGATGTCGGCGACCAGCGACTCGCGCGCCGCCTGCGCATCCTGCGTGGACAGCGCCGTGACGATGCGGCGGTGATATTGGGCGGTGTCGACCTCGCCGGCTTCCGAGAAGGCGTAGATGGCGACACGAATGCAGGGACCCGATTGCAGCCACAGGCTCTCGATCATCGGGATCAGCACGGCCGAACCGCAGGAGCGGTAGATCTCGAAATGAAAGCTCTGGTTGAGCGTCACTTCGCGGTCGACGTCCTTCTTGTGTTTCAAAGCCCGCATCTCGTCCCATTCGGCGAGGATGGTTTCGATGGTGGCGATCTGGCGCGGACCCATGCGGGCGG
>NZ_RZQP01000189.1:0-12348 GCF_003998165.1 Mesorhizobium sp. M7A.F.Ca.US.007.01.2.1
GTTGAACAGACGGTGAAAGTGACCCTCGGCCGGCTCGAGGATGGCGAGAAGGCCGCCAACGCCGAGGAGGGCAACACCGATCAGGACAAGGGCGACAAGGCTCCGGCCGTTTCCACTGCTTCGGTGCTCGGCATGACGGTCGGCGAACTGAACGACGAGACACGCAAGAAGTTCAGCATTGCGGCCGATGTTTCGGGCGTCGTCATCACCGACGTCACCAAGGACTCGGCCGCCGCCGAACGCGGCATCCAGCCCGGCGAGGTGATCACCGAGATCGCACAGGAATCGGTTGCTACCCCCAAGGACGTCATGGACCGGATCGGCGCCTTGAAGGAACAGGGGCGCAAGAATGCGCTCTTGATGCTGGCCTCGAAGACCGGCGAGCTCAGGTTCGTGACGATCAGGATGGACTGAGGTCCGGAAGATCGACAACACGACAACACTGAAAAAAGGGCGGCTAGCGAGCTGCCCTTTTTCTTGCCTGCCAGTCCTGGCGCGACAGTCTGTAGAGGACATGCCGTTTGAGATGCGGATGGCTGTCGGGAATGCTGGGGTGGTCGAAATCGGCGGATGGATCCGCGCTCATGCCGAGGCGTTGCATGACGGCGGTGGAGCGGCGGTTGGCCGCGACGGCGAATGACACGATTTCATCGAGGCCAAGCGTCTCGAAGCCGTAGGCCAGCCACGCTTCGGCTGCCTCGGTGACATAGCCTTTGCCCCAGAACTCAGGTGCCAGCCGCCAGCCGATCTCGATGGTGCCGGCTGGCAGGGATGGCACATGATCGGTGTCGAGGAGACCGATGAAGCCGATGCATTCACCGGTGGCGGTGATCTCGGCGGCAGCAAAACCGTATCCGTCCTTCGTGGTCCAGGCCCGGAGCTCGTCCATCTTGGCATCCGCCTGGGCGCGGTCACGGCGGAATGGAAAGAACTCCATCACCCGGTCGTCGGAGTTGATGCGGTGGAACAGGTCGCGGTCGCGATCCTCCCAGTTGCGCAGGATCAGGCGCTCGGTACGCATTGGTTTCATTGCACAAAGTCCTCCTGCCTGTAGCCCTGAATATAGAGCAGCGCGGTCAGGTCGCCATGATCGATGCGGACCTTGGCCTGTGCCGCCACCGTCGGCTTAGCGTGAAGCGCGACACCGGTACCGGCAAGGCGGATCATGTCGAGATCATTGGCGCCGTCACCGACGGCAATGGCGTCGGCGGGCGTCAGGCCGAGGCGCGCTGAAATTTCGATCAGCGCGTCGGCCTTGGCGGCGCGGCCGAGGATCGGTTCGCCGACCAGGCCGGTGAAGCGCCCGTCCTGCTCGAGCAGGCGATTGGCGCGGTTCTCCTGGAAGCCGAGCATTGCGGCGATTCGCGTCGTGAACACCTCGAACCCGCCAGACACGAGTGCCGTCCAGGCACCGTTGGCGCGCATGGTCCGGACCAGAACACGGCCGCCCGAGGCCAGCGTCAGGCGATTGGCGACGATGCGATCGACCACGGTGGCGTCGAGGCCCTTCAGCAACGCCACCCGCTCGCGCAAAGCCGGTTCGAAGGCGATCTCGCCATTCATGGATCGCGCGGTAATCGTGGCAACATGATCCTTGACGCCGATCTCGTCGGCCAGCTCGTCGATGCATTCCTGGTCGATCATGGTCGAATCCATGTCGGCGATCAGGATTTTCTTGCGGCGGGTTTCTGCTTCTTGGACGATCACGTCGACCGACTCGCTGGCGAGTGCCGTGCGCAAGACGGCACTCGTAGCGGCCGCGTCGGCTGCCTCAGGCAGGACGAGATCGCAGGCGATACCTTCGGCCAGCCAGACAACAGCGCTTGCGCCGACCGACCGTGAGGCCATATTCGCAAGCGACAGCGACAAAGCGCGCTCAATGGGACGGGAAACAAGCGTGGCGATGAGCGGCATGGAACATTCCGGCGGGCAGGCGGGCAAGGGCCGCGTGAAGAACGCGATCCTGATAGCCGGGCCGACCGCCAGCGGCAAGTCGGCGCTTGCGCTCGATCTGGCCGAGCGCAGGGGTGGCGTGATCGTCAATACGGATTCCATGCAGGGCTATTCGGTGCTCGACGTGCTGACCGCCCGGCCGGAGGCGGCCGACCTCGCCCGCGCACCGCATTTCCTCTACGGCCATGTCCATCCGGCGACACCCTATTCCACCGGCGCCTGGCTGCGCGACGTGATGAAACTGATCGACGACGGCACATTCTCCGAACGGACAGCGATTTTTGTCGGCGGCACCGGGCTCTATTTTCGCGCATTAGCCGAGGGCATTTCGGAAATGCCCGACATTCCGCAACGGGTCCGCGACCGTTGGCGCTATGAATTGAAGGAGCAGGGCGCCGTCAAGCTGCACAGCCTGCTGCTGCGCGAGGATTCGGCGGCCGCCATGATGCTCAAGCCAACCGACAGCCAGCGCATCGTGCGGGCATTGGAGGTTCTCGATGCGTCTGGCCGTTCGATCCTGGAATGGCAGGCAGAGCGCGGCCAGCCGCTCATCGACAGGCAAAGCGCGCGTTTCCTGGTGATCGAGCCGGATCGGGCGGCGTTGGTCGGACGCATCGACAAACGCTTCGACCAAATGCTGGACAAGGGCGCGCTGGACGAGGTCAAGCGGCTTGCGGCACTTGGCCTCGATCCCGAATTGCCGGCGATGAAAGCGATCGGCGTTCGCGAACTGCAGGCGGCGATGGCCGGAGGGATTGGCTTTCCCGAGGCAATCGAACGCGCCAAGATCGCGACCAGGCAATATTCCAAGCGGCAAACCACCTGGTTCAGGCATCAATTGGGGCCGGAATGGCTGAGGTTGCACCCCGGTGATGATCTGGAAACCACGATCTCAGCGCTTGCTTCCGATGCAACCTGAAAAGTTTACCTGCAAGGAAAGGTTCCCGTTGTGGTTGTCCAAATTAACCCTCCGTAAGCCCGCCCATGCCATAAGGTCGATGGGCACTTTTCCAACGGGGAGCAGATGCGTTTCCACAAGGCGGAATCAGCGTTTTTCGTCTTTATATTCGTGATCCTGGCCGCCGGCCTGGTGACGCTGCATGCTTATGGACTTCTGCAGTCCTTCGCCGACGAGTTGCATACGGCTTCGGGTCTGGACAAGGTCATCTATCTCAACAAGCTCTTGTTCGCGACCGGCGTGCTCCTGGCCACCGCGCTGTTCTTCGGCATTTTCTTCATCTATCCGCTGATTCGAAAACAGGCGACGGAGGAGGGCAAGCTGCGCGCCATGACGGTCTCGCTCAGCGCGCGGTCGGAAACACTCGAGCATGCGGCGCTGACCGACGGCCTGACCGGCATGCAGAACCGGCGCTATTTCGATGATGCGCTGAAGGAGTATCTCGAGGAGTTCCGGCGCATCGAAAAGCCTGTCGGGCTGATGATCCTCGATCTCGACCATTTCAAGCAGGTCAACGACACCCATGGCCATGACGTCGGCGACGAAGTGCTCAAGGCCGTCGCAAGCTGTCTCAAGGATATGACGCGCTACCACGATGTGGTGGCGCGATTGGGCGGCGAGGAGTTCGCCGTGGTCACGCCCAACATGGACGCCGAGCTTCTGGGCAAGTTTGCCGAGCGCATCCGCAAGGCGATCGCCAACATGTCGGTGCTGTCGGGCAATGTCCGCCTCAAGATCACCACCAGCGTCGGGCTAGCCGTCTGGGACCGCAAGGAAACAGCGGAAGAGTTCTATCGCCGCGCCGACCGCCAGCTTTACGAGGCGAAGAGGCAAGGCCGCAACCGCGTCTGCGCCTAAAATCCCGTCCCTGAATTCGTGAGGCTGGCCGTCTGGCGCCGTTTTCTGCGCTTCCGATGCTCACGGACTCAAATGTCCGCTCCGCTTCGGTTCTCGAAAACAGCACCACCCGACTCAGCCTGACGAATTCCCTGACGGGATTTACCCAAGCGGTCCAGGCAGGGCGCGAGCTTAGCGCGGCTTCTCAATCGGCCGGCAGAACAGCCGGGTCGCAAGCTCAATCGTTTTGCGGGCGCAGGCCGAAGGTTGCGGGCTTGAGGCCGTAGCGCATGTCGAAATCGTCGTCCGATGGCGGGCGTGCGGCGGGTGGCTTGCGGTAGTCGGGGTCGCCGGCCTGGCGGCCTGAATCCACGACCTCGGCGAAGGCCATCGCCTGCTGCGTCGATTTCGGCACGTTGCGCAATCGTTCCACGATCGCCACCAGATCGACATCGTCGCCCGGCTTCGACGTGGCCTCTTCGCGTTTGGCGGTGCCGGGGAGCAGGTGGCTCGGCAGCTTTTCGAACTTCAGCCGCATGGTCGTCGCCACGCCTTCGCCGAAGGCGATGGCTTCGCGCTGGCCCATCGAGGACAGGAAGGCAAGCGTCGAGGCGGAAGAGTCGGCAATCGCCGAGCGGATGATCGCCTGGTCCTGCTCATTGGCAAGCCGCATGGCGAAGAAGGTCGAGCATTGCGACAGGATGGTCGGGTCGAGCTCGCCGGGGCGCTGGGTGACGACGCCGAGATAGCAGCCATATTTGCGGCCTTCCTTGGCAATGCGCGACAGCGCATGCCTGGTCGGCGCGAATCCGAGACGCGGGTCGGCCGGCATATAGCGGTGCGCCTCTTCGCACAAAAACAGAAGCTGCAGCTTGCCTTCGCTCCATAGAGCGAGATCGAAGGCCAGGCGCGCCAGCACCGAACAGACGGAATTGACCACTTCGGACGGCATGCCGGCCATCTCGAAGCAGGTCACGGGGCGGCCATGATGCGGCACGCGGAAGATGTTGCCGATCGTCTCGTGGATGGTGTCCTCGATCAGGCGCGAGTTGAACATGAAGCGATAACGTGGATCGGCCGCCGCCGATTCGATGCGCGTCTTCAGCGATTTGAGCGTCGGGCGATCGGTCTTGCTTTCGAGCATGCCCATGCGCTCATCGATCTGCTTGAGCAGGTCGGCGATGCGGTAAGGCACTGGCGTATCGGCGGTCAGCGCATCGCTGCCGCGCCTGATATAGGAGCCCGAATTCGGGTTGCGGTAGAGATTCTTGGCGGCCGGGATCAGGTCGCGCAAGGCATCGATTTCTTCCGGCTCGGTCTCGCGGCCCCGGAACAGCACCTCGGCGAATTCCTCCAGCGTGAACATCCAGAACGGAAGATCCAAGGTTTTGGAATCGACCCTGACGCAGTATTCGGGCAGCGATGCCGCGAACTCGTTGTGCGGGTCGAGGATCAGGATGCGCAGATCCGGCCGTGCCGCGATCGACTTGCGCAGCAGCAGCGAAACGGCGGTGGATTTGCCGACGCCGGTCGTGCCGACAATGGCGAAGTGACGCGCCAGCGTATCGTCGATAGCGATGTTGGCGGCGATCGTCTCGTCCTGCGCGAGCGTGCCGATCGTGATCGAATGACGCCCGGCAAGGTCATAGACCGCCTGCAGGTCGCGGGTGCGGATGCGATGCGCAACGGCGCCGATATGCGGATAGGTGGTGATGCCGCGGTCGAAGACCGGTCTGGCGCCGGGCTCCGCACCGTCACGGACTTCGCCGATCAGCTCGATGCTGACCTCGATGGCGTTCTGGCCCTCATTGCTCCAGGCGCGGTCCGACTTGCCGATCGCGTAGACAAGGCCGACGGTTCGCGTCGATCCAAGATTGATGGAAATCATCTTCCCGACTGTCCACAGGCCGGTCACCGCGCCGTCGGCATCGTCCGCATAGGCGCTGATGGTGGCGCGAGCGCCGTCGCATTGCACGACATTGCCGAGGATGCGCTTGTCGTTCTGCTCGGTCTGGCGGCGCTCCTGCGAGGTCGGTTCCCCGACGGAGGCTTCGCGTTCGACATACATGGACAGGCCAATCCCCATTTCCCTGGAGAATCGATCCTACCCGAATGGGGTTAAGGCCCGATGAGGTCGGATGGTGTAGAGAGCATTAAGGGGCCTGTGAAAATTGTCGCAAGGCGGCTCTTCTCCGGCGTCAATATTTCGCTATAATAGACATATGGATTATATAGCGAACGAAATTTCCTCGACGATAGGCCGCAGGATACACGCCGAAAGGGTCATGCGTGACTGGTCCCTGGCCGAACTGGCGGAGCATTCCGGCGTCTCGAAGGCGATGCTCAGCACGATCGAGCGAGGCAAGACCAGCCCGACGGCGGCGCTTCTGGTGCGCATCGCGTCGGCCTTCGGCATGACGCTGTCGACCTTGATCGCGCGCGCCGAGCTGCAGGGCGGCGGGCTGCTGCGCGAGGCCGACCAGCCGGTATGGCGCGATCCCGATACCGGCTATGTCAGGCGGCATCTTTCGCCGGCTGGCGATATGCCGCTGGAACTGATCAAGGTGCATCTGCCGGCGGGCGCCAGGGTCAGTTTTCCGGCTGCTTCATACGCCTTCATCAAGCAACAGATATGGCTGATTTCCGGGCGGCTCGAATTCATCGAAGGCGATATGGCGCACAAGCTCGAGCCCGGCGACTGCCTGGCGCTTGGGGCGCCGTCGGACTGCACCTTCCATGCCCTGGAGCCCGGCGCCGACTATCTGGTCGCCCTGGTCAGAGGCTGACACAATGGCAAAGAGACCAAAGCGCTCCCACAATGGGGGGCCGCCTCTCGATGAGTACAAGGGCCCGCCATGGGGCACGGGCGATCCCTATATCTTCCTGGCCTGGCAGGCAGCGCACGCCAAGGCGTGGAAGGCGCCGAGCCACGAGGTCATGCTGTTGCGCATGGACAGAGCCGAGCGGCTTGGCCTGACCTACGAGGAGTACACGCTCGAGATTCTCGAGCGCGGGCGGCACCTCGGGCACGAAGATGCCGACCGCATCAGCGCCATCAAGGCGGCGCGAAAGCGTCGCCGCGCGCGCCATCTGGAGTGACGGCAATGCGCCCGCTTCTATCGCAATCACAGGATATCCCGCACATGAACTCGATCGAGATCGCAACCCTGACCCCGGCTGCCGAGACGCAGGACGGGCTGGCCGAATTGCTGGTCGCAACGGTGGCGGCAGGCGGTTCGGTCAGCTTCATGCATCCGTTGGCGCCGCAGGCGGCGAGGGGTTTCTGGGAGAAATCGCTGGCCGCGGCGGCAAGGGGCGAAAGAGCGGTGCTTGGCGCCTGGGACGGCAAAAACCTGGTCGGCACCGTGACCTTGCTGCTCGACTGTCCGCCCAACCAGCCGCACCGGGCCGAGATCGCCAAGCTGATGACACGCACAGACTACCGGGGCAGGGGCGTGGGAACGCGCCTGATGCGGGCCGCCGAGAGCCTTGCGGTGGAGAAGGGCCGCACGCTGCTGGTTCTGGACACGGCAACCGAGGAGGGCGCCTCAGGCCTCTATGAGCGGTTGGGCTTCACGCTGGCCGGTGAGATACCGGACTATGCACTGAAGCCGCATGGCGGGCTGACCGGCACGCTGATCTACTGGAAGCGAATCGGGCAAATCTCGTAACCGGTCATGCCGGCGCGGAGAGGCGCGACAGCAACCACTGGCGGAAATCCTGCTCGGCGCCGGTCAGGCGCGCTGTCGACGCCTTGGTCAGAAAATGGCCCGATGTGCTGGAGAGTTCGAAGTCGGAAAGGCTGACCAGCGTCTTGCTGTCGAGCGCCGCATCGACCAGCGGCCGCGAGCCCAAAAGCACGCCGGCGCCGGCCTTGGCCGCTTCCATGGCGGCAACGAAGCTGTCGAAGCGGTGCGATCGCCTGGGATGGCCGGCCAGCCTGGCGGCAGCGAACCATTCCGCCCACATCTCGCGCGCGCCGGCAACCAGAAGCAGCGGCAAGGAGGTCCAGTCTGCGTCGCCGACCAGACCCGGAGCCGCCACCGGCACAAGCCGCTCGGCGGTCAGCCTGTCGGCTTCGCGGCCGGGGAAGGATCCGTTGCCGAAACGGATATCGAGCACCGAGCCTGGCAGGTCGTAATCGGTAGGGCGATGGATCGTCACCAGGTCGAGCTGGATGCGCGGCAGTGCCTTCGCGAGATCGGGCAGCGCCGGAACCAGCATCAGCAAGGCAAAGGAAATCGGCGCCCGGATGGTCACGGTCTGGACGGCGCGCGGCTCGAACAGTTCCGCGGTGCTGTTGCCGATGGTGGCGAAGGCCGACTGGATGTGGGGGAGGTAGGCTGCCCCCTCCGGCGACAGGGCGACGCCGCGCGCCAGCCGCGAAAACAAACGTGTCTTCAGCCGCTCCTCGAGAAAGCGGATGTGCTGGCTGACGGCCGCCTGGGTGAGGCCAAGCTCGGCTGCCGCCGCGGTGAAATTCGACAGCCGCGCCGCAGCCTCGAAACTGCGCAGCCAGTCGAGCGGCGGCAGGGGTGTGGTTCGAGACATTAGTATATCGTGGTCATTGGCCAAAAAAGGATAATTTGAATTATGCCTCTCGCGCGATCAACATGCAATCGAAACCCTGCGGATCAGCTGCGGGGGACGCAATGGACAGGAACGGATCTCCATGCTCACCCAGGCGCTGATCGGCGACGAAGGTAGAACAATCGAACTTGGCTGGAAGGACGGGTCGCGCAGCCGCTTTCACGCCATGTGGCTGCGCGACAATGCGCTGGACGACAAGACGCGCAGCGCCGGCAATGGCCAACGGCTGATCACCATCCTCGACATTCCCGCCGACACCAGGATCGGCGCGGCATCGCTCAAGGGCGGCGCCCTGGAAGTCAGCTTCGTGCCGGAGCAGAAAACAGTGAGTTTCCCGGCGGCATGGCTGAGTGCCAATGCCTATGATCGTGACGCGGCCCGCCAGCCCGGCTGGACAGACGAGGCCACCGTGCGATGGACCAAGGCCTCGATGCAGAATTCGGTGCCGCGCGCCGGCTATGCTGCGGCCAGCCATGATCGCGCTGTGCTGGGGCAATGGCTGTCGGCGGTGAAAGCCTATGGCTTTGCGGTGATGGACGATCTGCCGGCCGAATCCGGAGCGCTGTGCAAGGTGTCCGATCTGTTCGGCTATATCAGGGAGACCAATTACGGCCGCTGGTTCGAAGTGCGCGCCGAGGTCAATCCGAGCAATCTCGCCTACACCAATCTCGGGCTCCAGGCGCATACCGACAATCCCTATCGCGACCCCGTGCCGACGCTGCAGATCCTGTCCTGCATCGAGAATACGGTTGAGGGCGGCGAATCCAGCGTCGTCGACGGGTTTGCCGTCGCGGCTGCGCTGCAGGCTGAGAACCCGGAAGGCTTCCGGCTGCTGAGCTCATGCCCGGCGCGCTTCGAATATGCCGGCTCTTCCGGTGTGCGGCTGCAGGCGAAGCGGCCGATGATCGAGCTCGGGCCCGATGGCGAGCTGATCTGCATCCGCTTCAACAACCGCTCGCTGGCGCCGACGGTCGACGTGCCCTTCGCCGACATGGAGGCGTACTACGCCGCCTACCGCCGGTTCGCCGAACTGATCGAGGATCCATCCTTCGAAGTGACGTTCAAGCTCGAAGCGGGGCAGGCTTTCATCGTCGACAACACGCGCGTCATGCACGCCCGCAAGGCGTTTTCCGGAACCGGCAAGCGCTGGCTGCAGGGCTGTTACGCCGACAAGGATGGCCTGCTGTCGACGCTCGCGTCGATAGAACACGGGTTCAAGGAGGCGGCGGAATGAGCGGCCAGGATTTGAACGCGGACAATATCGTCGAATTCATTGCCGACATCTTCGAGCGCCGGGGTGCGGAATCCTACCTCGGCGAACCCGTCACCATGTCGGAGCACATGCTGCAGGGCGCCTGGTTCGCCGAAAAGGACGGCGCGCCGGACGAGCTGGTGGCGGCGGCGCTGCTGCACGACATTGGCCATTACACCAGCGAGTTCGGCACCTATTCGCCCGAGGATGTCGAGGACAAGCATCATGACGAAGCCGGCGGCGAAGTGCTGGCGCCGTTCTTTCCACCTGTCATCGTCGAATGCGTCAGGCTGCATGTCGCCGCCAAGCGCTATCTCTGCGCCACCGATCCGACCTATTTCGGCAGGCTGTCGCCGGCCTCGGTGCATACGCTGTCGCTGCAGGGCGGGCCGATGAATGCCGAGGAGGTGGCCGAGTTCCGCAAGAACCCGTTCCATGAGGAAGCGGTCCGGGTCCGCATCTGGGACGAGAGCGGCAAGATTGCCAACATGAAGACGCGGACGTTTCGCGATTACGTGCCGCTGTTGCAGCGGGTGGTGACGCAGTTCGCGGCGGGTAAGCCGGCGTAATTCCCTCAAAGGAAGGAGGCAGGGTGCAAGCCCTGCCTTCTTTCTTCCGGCTTCGCCGGAATCGCGCTCGCCTACCCCTTGTGATGCACCTGCTGCAGCCCGTAGACCGGCGTCGCCAAGCCGGCCTGCCTGGCCTTCAGCTGCAGCGCCAGGAATTGTGAATAGTGGCGTGACTGGTGCAGGTTGCCGCCGTGAAACCACAGCGCTTCCTGCTGTGTAGGCTTCCACATGTTGCGCAACTCGCCTTCCCAGGGGCCGGGATCCTTGGTGGTGTTCGAGCCGAGGCCCCAGCATTTGCCGACCTTGTCGGCGGTTTCGCGCGATATCAGATCGGCGGCCCAGCCGTTCATCGAGCCGTAGCCGGTGGCGTAGACGATGAGGTCCGCAGGCAGTTCCGACCCGTCGCTGAGCAGGACCGAGTGCTGCTTGATCTCTTCGACGTCGACGCCACTCTTCAGCTTGATCGAACCATCGATGACCAACTGCGATGCGCCAACATCGATGTAATAGCCAGAGCCGCGCCTGAGGTACTTCATGAACAGGCCGGACTCGTCGTCGCCCCAGTCGAGCATGAAACCGGCCTTTTCCAGTCCCTTGTAGAATGCCGCATCGCGTTTCTTCATCTCGGCATAGGCCGGGATCTGGAACTCGTGCAGGATCTTGTAGGGCAGCGAAGCGAAGATGAGATCGGCCTTGGCGGTGGTGATGCCATTCTGCAGCGCCTGCTCCGAATAGAGCGAACCCAGTCCGATTTCCATCAACGTGTCGGACCTGGAGATATGGGTACTCGAGCGCTGCACCATGGTCACGTCGGCGCCGGCTTCCCAAAGTGCGGCAGCGATGTCATGGGCGGAATTGTTGGATCCGATGACAACGGCCTTTTTGCCGGCATAGGCGTCGGGACCCGGATGCTTCGACGAGTGGTGCTGATCGCCCCTGAAGGTCTCCATGCCCTTGAATTTCGGCAGATTGGCTTTGCCGGACTGTCCGGTCGCCAGCACCAGTTGCTTCGGCTTCAGCGTGATGTCCTTGCCGTCACGGTGGACGACAACGGTCCATTCCTTCGTCTTGTCGTCATAGGAAGCGCTTTTGGCCTCGGTCGAGGACCAGTAATTCAGCTCCATTACCTTGGTGTACATTTCCAGCCAGTCGCCGATCTTGTCCTTGGGCGAGAAGACCGGCCAGTTCTTGGGGAAATCGATATAGGGCAGATGGTCGTACCAGACCGGGTCATGCAGGCAGAGCGACTTGTAGCGCTTGCGCCAGCTGTCGCCGGCACGCTCGTTCTTCTCGATGATGATGGTCGGCACGCCAAGCTGCCGCAGCCGCGCGCCGAGCGCGATACCGCCCTGGCCGCCACCGATGATCACCGTATAGGGCTGCGTCTTGAAGCCGAGCTCGGCGGCTTCCCTCTCGCGCTCTTCCTTCCATGTCGGACGGTTCTTGCCCGAGCCGTGCCTGGCGCCCATCGGCCGCGCGAAGCCTGCCGGCTCCTCGTGGCCTTTCAGTTCGGCCATGGTGGTCAGCAGCGTCCAGATCTTGCCGTTCTTCAGCCTGATATGGCCGAAGCCGCGTGCCGCCTCCGTCTCGAAGCTGATCCAGCCCTCGATCAGTTCGCCGCTCTCGGTCGCGTCCTCGCCCTTGGCGATGGCGAAGTGCGATGGCCTGGTGTTCGACAACTGGCTTTTCAGCATGTCGCGGACCTGGTCGCGGCCTTCCATGGTCTTGATGTTCCAGGTGAAGGTAACGAGGTCGCGCCAGTAGCAATCTTCTTGAAAGCAATCGACCGCCTTCTCGATGTCATCGGCAGCAAGCGCGGCGCCGAACTGGTCGAGTACGTCAGACAGTTTCTTGCTAGAGGGCTTGTCGAGCATCAGGTTTCCTCCCGTGAAATCCAGATCGTCATGGTGATGGCTCCGACGGGCTTGCCGCCGGACGATCAAGTATCGTCAGAGATGGCGGCCCTCGTCACGCCCCACCATAGTTTCCAGCGGTTTCAATGGTTTATTCGCAAAATGGGATCACCCGGCGGTTTCGCAATCGCCCGGGCGCCGGAAACGACCGTCCCATTTGTGAATGCCGCGCCGGTCGCGCAAAGTTGATGGTCAAATGCCGCAATGCGGTCACCGGGGCCGATGACAACCGATCGGTGAGAAGCCGGGAAGCGGTGGCGGGCAGCAGGGCGGTTC